>JADDQT010000340.1 GCA_016781225.1 Actinomycetota bacterium | reverse complement strand
GGACCTACGACCAGCTCCCGCGCTACGAGGTGACCTCCGAGGGCCCCGACCACGCCCGGTCCTTCCTGGCCACGGTTCACGTGGGCGGGTCGGCCGTGGGCCGGGGGGAGGGTCGCTCCAAGAAGCTGGCGGAGCAGGCGGCGGCCCGCGCCGCATGGGAGGAGCTCGCCCGGCGTGAGCGCCAAATGGTGCCCCGGTCTCGTGCCTGAGCTTCCCGAGGTGGAGACGATCCGTCGGGACCTGGAGAAGGAGGTGCTCGGACGGCGGATCAAGCAGGTGGAGGTGACCGGTGCCCGCTCGGTCCGCCGGCACAAGTCAGCCGCCGACTTCACCTCCCGGCTCGACGGCAGGAAGATCACCGCCATCGGCCGGCGGGGCAAGTACCTGCTGGTTCACCTGGACAGCCCGGACGTGCTGGTCATCCACCTGGGAATGAGCGGGCAGCTGCTGCGGGCCAAATCCGCCCGTGAGCCCCTGGAGCGCCACACCCACGTGGTGTTCACCTTCTCCCAGGGAGGACAGCTGCGCTACGTGGACCCGAGGACCTTCGGGGAGCTGTTCGTCGCCACCGGCGGCGACGTCGAGCGCCAGGTCCCCGACCTGGCCCACCTCGGTCTGGACCCCATCGACGACGTCATCAGCTGGAGCCGCTTCGGCGAGCTGCTCCGCGCCCGGCGCACCAAGCTCAAGGCCCTGCTGATGGACCAGCGCTTCCTGGCAGGCATCGGAAACCTCTACGCCGACGAGATCCTTTGGGGTGCGGGCCTGCGCTACGACCGGAGCTCGGAGACGCTGTCCTCCCAGGAGATCCGCCGGCTGGCCCGGTCCATGAGCGAGATTCTGCAGGCGGCGATCAAGCACCGCGGCTCGTCGCTGGCCGACGAGCAGTACCGCGACCTGTTCGGCGAGGTCGGGGACTTCCAGAGTCACCATCAGGTCTACGGCCGGGAGGGTGAGGCCTGCCCGCGCTGCCGCAGTCCGATCGTGCGCATCCGCACCCAGGGCCGCTCGACGTTCATGTGCGAGCGCTGCCAGGTGTAGAGGCCCTAGCCTCGACCTGATGGTCAGGATCTGGGGCGTCCTCGGTCTGTTGGGCTTCCTGCTGTGGGTCTACTGCGTCTTCGACGTCATCTCCGCAGACGGCTCACAGGTGCGCAACCTGCCCAAGATGACCTGGCTCATGATCGTGGTCGTCAGCAACGCCGTGGGCGCCGTGGCGTGGTTGGCACTGGGGAGACCTCAGAACCTCAGCTTCCAGCCGGGATCGGCCGACTACCGAGCTGCGAGGCGGCCGATCGGCCCGGAGGACCGACCGGACTTCCCCACCCGCACGGAGGATCAGTCCCGCCGGCTCCGGGAATGGGAAGAGGATCTCGAGCGGCGCGAGCGCGAGCTGCGACGCAGGGAAGAGGGAGGCGAGGCCTCCTAGCCTCGCTGGTCGACGGTCCGCGGCCCGTCGCCCCGGCCTCGTTACCCTTCGGGGTGCGTGTTCTTGAAGACGCTCACCCTCAAGGGATTCAAGTCCTTCGCCGAGGCCACGAAGCTCGACTTCCAGCCCGGCCTCACGGTCGTGGTGGGCCCAAACGGCAGCGGCAAGTCCAACGTCGTCGACGCCGTGGCCTGGGTGCTCGGAGCCCAGGGCCCCCGCGCCCTGCGCTCGTCGCGCATGGAGGACGTGATCTTCGCCGGCTCGGGCAACCGCCCCGCACTGGGGCGGGCCGAGGTGTCGCTCACCATCGACAACTCTGCGCGCCTGCTCCCCGTCGAGCTCTCCGAGGTCACCGTGACCCGCACGCTGTTCCGCAACGGCGAGAGCGAGTACGCCATCAACGGCGGCCCGTGCCGCCTGCTCGACGTCCAGGAGCTTCTGTCCGACGCGGGTGTCGGTCGCCAGCAGCACGTCATCGTCTCCCAGGGCCACCTCGACGCCGTCCTCGAGAGCCGCCCCGAAGGCCGGCGTGTCCTCATCGAAGAGGCGGCCGGAGTCCACAAGTACCGCCGGCGTCGAGAGAAGGCAGAGCGCCGCCTGCAGGCCACCGAGGAGGACCTGGTGCGGCTCCAGGACCTCCTCCGCGAGGTGCGCCGCCAACTGCGCTCACTCGAGCGCCAGGCCGGCACCGCCCGGCGCCAGCAGGCGTTGGTGGAGGAGCGGACCGCGCTCCGCCGCCATCTCCTGGGCCGCGACGCCGTGAGCCTGCGGATCGAGCTGGGTTCCGCCGGGCGGGCCAAGGCCGAGCACGGGGCCCGCCAGTCCCTCCTGGAGGAG
>JADDQT010000339.1 GCA_016781225.1 Actinomycetota bacterium | reverse complement strand
CTGGATCACCGGACCGGAGGCGCGCGCCGATGCCCACGGCCTGCGGGCCCGGAGCGACGCCGTGCTCGTGGGCGCGGGCACGGTACGGGCCGACGACCCCGCCCTCGACGCGCGCCACGCGCTCGGTCCCGACCCCCTGCGCGTGGTCCTGGGCAAGGCGCCCGAGGGTGCCCGGGTGCATCCCGCCCTCGAGCTGTCGGGTGACCTGGACGGGGTGCTCGACGAGCTGGGGGGCCTCGGCGTGGTCCAGCTCCTCGTCGAGGGCGGGGCGGCCGTGGCCCATGACTTCCACTGCGGCGGACTGGTGGACCGCTACGTGCTCTACCTCGCTCCGTCAATGTTCGGCGGCGACGACGGGCGGGGGCTCTTCGCCGGTCCCGGCGCGGGCACCATCGACGACGTGTGGCGGGGGCGGATCGTGGACGTCCGCCGGCTCGGCGCGGACCTTCGGGTGGAGCTGGCCCCGGCAACGGCGTCGGAGGAGCGTTAGGAGCGATGTTCACCGGGATCGTGGAGGAGATGGGATGGGTGCGCGCCGGCGTCGAGGGCGGCCGCTTCCAGATCGACGCCCACGTCGTGCTCGACGGCCTCGCCGTCGGCGACTCGGTGGCGCACAACGGCTGCTGCCTCACGGTGGTGGAGATCCGTCACCCCGAGGCAGGGGAGCGGTGGTACGCCGTCGAGGCCGTTCCCGAAACCCTGTCACGTACCAACCTCGACGACCTGCGCCCCGGCGACCCGGTGAACCTGGAACGCCCCGTGCGCCTCGTAGACCGCCTGGGCGGGCACCTCTTGCAGGGCCACGTGGACGCCGTGGGCGAGGTCGTCGACCCCGCTCCCGACCTGCGGATCCGCGTCCCTGCCCACCTGGCTCGCTACATCGTGGAAAAGGGATCCATCGCCGTGGACGGGTGCAGCCTCACGGTCGTGAGCGTCGATGGCGACACCTTCACGGTGGCGGTCATACCCCACACCGCCAAGGCCACCACGCTCGGCCGCAGGAAGGTCGGGGAGCGGGTGAACGTGGAGGTCGACGTGCTGGCCAAGTACGTGGAGAGCCTCATGGACGAGCGCGACCGCACCTAGCATCCCCATTGATGCAGTTCGCCGAGATCGAGAAGGCCATCGCCGCCATCGCCCGGGGCGAGATGGTGATCGTGGTCGACGACGAGGACCGCGAGAACGAGGGCGACCTCATCCTGGCCGCGGAGTTCGCCACGCCGGAGAAGCTGGCCTTCCTGGTCAAGCACAGCTCGGGGGTCGTCTGCGTACCGCTGCCCGGCGAGCGTCTCGACGAGCTCGGCCTGCCGCTGATGGTCGTCGACAACACCGAGTCGCAGCGCACCGCCTTCACCGTCAGCGTGGACGCCCGCCACGGCACCAGCACGGGCATCTCGGCCGCCGACCGGTCGGCCACCATCATGGCCCTGATCGACCCCGCTATCACCCGGGACGACCTGGCCCGGCCCGGCCACGTCTTCCCGCTCCGCTACCGAGAGGGCGGCGTGCTCAAGCGCGCCGGCCACACCGAGGCCGCCGTGGACCTGGCCCGCGCCGCCGGCCTCTACCCGGCCGGTGTGCTGTGCGAGGTGGTGAAGGACGACGGGGAGATGGCTCGCCTACCCGAGCTGGAGGCGTTCGCCGAGGAGCACGGGCTGCTGGTCATATCCATCGCCGACCTCATCCGCCATCGTCGCCAGAAGGACAAGCTGGTACGGCGGGTCGCCGAAGCCCGCATCCCCACCCAGTACGGCGACTTCACCTGCTACGCCTACGAGTCGGTGCTCAACAAGGACATGCACATGGCCCTGGTGATGGGGGCGGTCCAGGGCGAGGACGACGTGTTGGTACGCGTGCACAGCGAGTGCCTCACCGGCGACGTGTTCGGCTCGCTGCGATGTGACTGCGGCTGGCAGAAGGACGCGGCCATGAAGCGGGTGGCCGACGAAGGCCTCGGGGTGGTCGTCTACCTCACCGGTCACGAAGGCCGGGGGATCGGCCTGGCCCACAAGCTGCGGGCCTACACCTTGCAGGAGGGTGGGCGCGACACGGTCGACGCCAACCTCGACCTGGGGCTGCCGGTGGACAGCCGTGAGTACGGCATCGGCGCCCAGATCCTCGTCGAC
>JADDQT010000010.1 GCA_016781225.1 Actinomycetota bacterium | reverse complement strand
TGGGAGGAGTTCTTCTCGTCCCACCACTCCGGGAGCAAGATCGCTCCCCGGATCTGGCAAAACGCGGGCGTGGACCGCCGCAATACCGTTGTTGACCCCCGGGTCGAGGACATCAGCAGGCTGACCACCGCTGCCCGCATGAGACGCTTCGTCGATGACGCCGTACCCCTCGGCAAGGAGTCGGTCACAGCCTGCCTCGAAGCTGCTGGCCTCGACCCGGGCGACGTCGACCTCTTCACCGTCGTCTCCTGTACCGGCTATGCAACCCCCGGCGTGGACATCCTGCTGGCACGAGACCTGGCCATGCCCCCCTCCGTCGAGCGCCTCCACGTCGGCCACATGGGCTGTTACGCAGCGCTGCCTGCGCTGGCCGCCGTCGCTGACGCCGCCGTGGCCCGCGGCAAGGTTGGTGTCCTCCTCTGCGTGGAGCTCACGAGCCTCCACCTCCAGCCCGCAACTGACGACGTTGATCAGATTGTGGCCAACGCAATCTTTTCCGACGCTGCCGCGGCCGTCGCCGTGCATCCCGCCGCCCGTGGCCTGGAGCTGGTCGATCTGGCCGCCTTCACAGACTCGACCGCGCTCGATCAGATGGCGTGGCAGGTGACGGATATGGGCTTTCGAATGAACCTCTCGCCGCGGGTGTCCTCGGTTCTCGGCGAGCACGTGACCGGCCTCACGACGGATCTTCTCGGCCGCCAGGGCCTTCGGGTCGCCGACGTGGCTCACTGGGCCATCCATCCCGGCGGTCCTCGGATCGTCAGCACCGTCGCCGAGCGGCTCGGGCTACGAGATGAGGATGCTGCTCCGTCGCTCCAAGTGCTGCATGACCACGGCAACTGCTCATCGGCAACCGTACTCATAGTGCTCGATCAGCTCGTGCGCGAACGGTGCCCGTCTCGTGGCGAGCACTTGGTCGCCATGGCCTTCGGGCCAGGGCTCACGCTCTACTTGGCCCTACTCCGGATGCGCTGACCGCTTCTCCTCTACCTCGATTCAGCGGCCTCGGGCGGGCAATGACCAGCCCATGCTTGGGAAGTCGAGGTTGCGGCGGGATCTTCCTTATCTTCCTTGCTTCAGAGACGGGGCGGGAGGTCAAGAAGGTGAACGGGAACGCTGTGCCGGCCTGACGGCCCGGTTCAAGCACGGCCGCATGATCGTTCGCCGCGACGCCCTACCGTGGCTTCCGTGGTGCACGCCGGTAGTCCTACTGGCTCGCAGGGAGCGGGATGAAGGCGGTACTCGCCAGCGAGCCGCCACCGGGCCCGACAGGCTGTACCTGCTGTACTCGTGCCGCGCCGCAGAACCGTAGCGGCAGCTCTCTTTGGCACCCCCGGCTCCCCTGCAGGGTGGGTACTTGTTGAATAGGACCGTCCTGCCTTCCGTCTCTTGCATGGTGAGACTACCCACGGCTCTGATTGTTGTGGCAGCCGCGATCGTCACCGTCCTCATTTTCTTGAGCTTCTGGGTTGTGCTTGCAGCGTTGACGTCTTGAGTGTGAGTGCCGGGAAACCCATGACGCCGAGCGAGGGCTGTCATGACTCGGAAGGCTGCACCGCTGGCGGCGATCGGGCGAGGGGTCTTTGCCGGGGTAGCCGGTACCGCCGTAATGACCGCGTTCCAGAAGTTTGTTGAGATGCCGATCACGGGCCGGGAGGAGAGTTTCGCCCCGGCCAACTTCGCAGCCAGGGTGCGATCGACGTGATCGACAAGCTTGTCCAAGCCGAAGCAACCGGGGCGATCTTCGACCGCATCCCCTCGTCATAGGGGGGGTAGGCGGAGCGCCTTCAGCAGAAATTGAAGGTGAGTTCGGCCACTCACGGATGGCGCTCCGTTATGCACCGGCCGCGCTAGACCGCCGCTGATCCGGCGAGCCGATCTGTGTTGATCCTGAGGCCTTGAACAGCCTGGTGAGAGCAGATCGGGACGTCGAGGTTGGCCCAGCTGGCGGTGGAGGTCCAGGGCCTGGGCGCCCCCATCACCCTCCGGCTGTCTGAACGGGATCCTGCGACGGATGCTCCCATCCAACACTTCTTCCAACGCACGAGCCGGAACCAGCCGTGATCCAGCATCATCAGCCGGACGCCGCCGTGGACGAAATGCCAGGTCAGCTCACCCAAGGGCACCGCCCGGACCATCTCGAGCTGACTCATAATCCTTTGGTCGCAGGTTCGATCCCTGCCGGGCCCACTTGATCCCTGCGCACGGCGGGCCTCCGATCAGGTGGCAACCAGGTCGTCGTGCCACACGTCGATCATCGCAGAGGTCTATCGTCGCGGGAGCTGATGTCTTCGTCGGCCTCGCGCCGAGGAGGCCACAGCTTCCAGGCCGCCAAGGCCACGACGATGCCGAGCACACCGCCGGCCAAGACGTCGGTCGGGTAGTGAGCCCGCTTGCGAACGAGCGCCCAGTGCACCGCCATCGTGGCGCCCGACAGGGGAACGAACACTACGGCAGCTCCTGAGAGGCGCCCAGTACGAAGGCCAAGGTCGGCTGCCGCGTGCCCCGAGGGGAACGAGGACGTGAACGGTCCCGCTTGCATGAGCGCTGATCCCGGGGGGTGTCTCCGGCCCACGATGGCCTTGATCGGAACATGCGCCAGGCCGCGGAGAGGTAGCACACGCTGCAACGCAGCGCCGCTCGCCGACCCCTCGGGCCAGTGGCGGAGATCAACGCCGCCAATCCGGCCCATGCCGGCGGGTGCTGGATGACGTCGCCGGCTCTGCCGAACCACGTCGATCCCTTGCGCGATCCCTTCCCGATCAACCGCCAGACGAGGGTGTCCTCGGCTGACCGACTGATCGACATGGAGGGCAAGCGTGACAGACGCCAGAGGTCACCTTGAGGTCGCCGGGAGACGGCCGATCAGTGGCTGCTTCCACCCGCTAGCCTTTTGACAACAGTTCTCACCCTCAGAAGCTGGTACCCGTGAAACCCGCACTCGGCGTAGATGCCGTCTCCTTCGCCTTCGGTTCGCAGACGGTTCTCGACTGCGTCACCTTCAACGTGAACGACGGTGAGTTCGTCGCCCTCACCGGGCCCAATGGCGCGGGCAAGTCCACGCTGCTGCGCATAGTCCTCGGCCTCCTGCAACCACTGGGCGGCACGGTAGAGGTCTTCGGAACCTCACCACGCAACCTGCGTGACCGCTGGCGCATCGGCTACATGCCGCAACGCTCGGTGCTCCCCGAGAACCTGCCCGCCACCGTTGAAGAGGTCGTGACCACGGGCCGCCTCTCACGGCGCGGGTGGTCGCGCCGTCCCGGCCAGGCCGACCGGGAGGCCGTCAACCATGCCCTCGAGTCCGTCCTGGTGGCCGATCTCAAACGTCGAAGGATGCACGAGCTCTCCGGTGGCCAGCAGCAGCGAGTCCTGATCGCCAAGGCATTCGCCAGCGAACCCGACCTGCTGATCCTGGACGAGCCCGTGGCCGGAATCGACGCCGACTCCCAGCGGCGCTTCAGGGATTCCCTCGTCCACTTCGGGCGCAGCCACGGCACAGCGGTCCTCCTGGTGTCCCATGAGCTCGGTGCCGTGGCCGCTGATCTGGACCGGGTCCTGGTGCTGCGCCAGGGCAAGATCGCCTTCGACGGCAGTCCCGAGGACCTGACGGCCACGGGTGTCAGCCTGGGCGTCCATCAGACCGATCTCCCCCTCTGGCTGGAAGACCCGGGGTCGAAGGGCCCGAGGTGAACCTCCCGCTCCCTTGGCCGTTCGAGCGCGACTACATGCAGCTGGCGCTGGTGGCCGGACTGGTCGTCGGCGTGTGCGCGCCTCTGATCGGGACCTTTCTGGTCCAGAAGCGGATGTCCCTCATGGGCGACGGGATCGGCCACGTTGCCTTCGCCGGCGTGGCCGCCGGGCTGGTGTTCGGCCTATGGCCCATCGGGACAGCGCTCGTCGCCGCCGTGGCCGGGGCCGTGAGCATCGAGTGGCTCCGCTCACGTGGACGCGCTGGTGGCGACCTGGCGCTGGCGGTGCTCTTCTACTCCGGCATCGCCGGAGGGGTGGTGCTCACAGGCTTGGCCGATTCCCTGGACGCCAGCACGCTCACCTACCTGTTCGGTTCCATCCTCACGGTGACCGGGGCCGACGCTCTCGCCATCGCCGTCCTCGGCTTGGCGATCCTCGCTGCGGTGGTGGTGAGCTGGCGGGCCTTGTTCGCCGTGATCCTCGACGAGGAGGCGGGGCGCGTTGCCGGACTGCCCGTCGACGCCCTCAACCTGTGCCTGGCCGCGCTCACCGCGGTAACCGTGGTGGCGGGCATGCGCGTCGTCGGTGTCCTGCTCGTGGCGGCGATGATGGTGCTGCCGGTGGGTGCCGCCCAGCGGGTGGCGCGCTCGTTCCGGGGAACGCTGATCGTGGCCAGCGCCATCGGGAGCGTCTCCGCCGTCTTCGGGCTCGCCGTGGCCCGTGCCTTCGGACTGGCGCCGGGGGGCGCGGTGGTGCTCGTTGCTGCAGGCTGCTTCGTGATCGCCGCCGTGTCCAGGGCACCGGCGGGATCACGTCTCCTGGTGGGCCCTGGCACGGCTCACCACTGAGGTCTCGGCAGGCGCAGGGAGAGCAGCGATCAGGCGGTGCAGGAGCGGCAGCGCCCGGAGATGGCGAAGTGGCGGGGCTGGACCATGAAGCCGAACTGCTTCTGGATGCCCTTGGCAAGGCCGGTGAAGACGGTGTCCGGGACCTCGACCACGGTGCCGCACGATTCGCAGACGAGGTGCTGGTGGGTCTCGTCGGACAAGTGGTACACGGCACGGCCGTGGCCGAGATGGACGTGGTCCACCACTCCGAGGTCCTCCAGGGAGGCGAGGCAACGGTAGATGGTGGACGTGTGTACGTCGGGGTGAGCGGTCTGCACCGTGGCCGTCAGCTCGTCGGCCGTCACGTGGCTCCCGCTTTCTAGGAGGCCGGTGATGATGGCCCGGCGCGGCGTCGTCACCCGGCCACCACGGTCACGGAACATCGCCAGGATGCGCTCGAGGCGAGCCGAGTCCACGAAGCAAGGTTACCTGTGCAACTTGTAGCGAGTGCAATGCAGTAACGACCGAGGAGCGATAGCTTGCTCCGGTGTCGTCCCTTGGGAGACTCTGGGTTCCGGCGAGCGTCCTCTCCCTGCTCCTCCTGCTCGGGTCTTGCGGCGGAGGCGAGGACAGGGCGAATGGGCGTGCCGGCGCCGGCCAGAGGCTCCGGGTGGTTACCACGGTTGCTCCTATCACCAGCATCGTGGCCAACGTGGCCGGTGACCTTGCCGAGATCACCGGGATCGTCCCCGAAGGCACCAACTCCCACACCTTCGAGCCGCCGCCGAGCGCGGCCAAGGTCGTCTCCAACGCCGACCTCATCTTCGTGAACGGGCTCGGCCTCGAGGACCCCACGAAGGAGCTGGCCGAGGGACGGCTGAAGAAGGGGGCCGAGATCATCGAGCTCGGGAACCTCACCATCGGGCCAGAGGAGTACATCTATGACTTCTCGTTCCCCAAGGAGGAGGGCAAGCCCAACCCGCACCTCTGGACCAATCCCCCGATGGCCAAGCAGTACGCCCGATTCGTGGCCGAGACGCTGGAGCGCCGGGACGGCGCTAACGCCGGCGCCTACCGGGGCAACTACGAGAGGTTCGCAGCCAAGGTCGACGAGCTGGACCGTGCCATGGCCCAGGCCACCAGGACGGTGCCGAAGCCGGAGCTGCTCACCTATCACGACGCCTACGCCTACTTCGCCCGGCACTACGGCTGGAAGGTCATCGGCGCCATCCAGGTCTCGAGCTTCGAGGACCCCACGCCCAAGGAGGTGGCCGACCTCATCGGCCAGGTGAAGGCCGAGGGCGTGGCCGCCATCTTCGGCTCGGAGGTCTTCCCGAGCCCGGTCCTGGCCCAGATCGGCCGGGAGGCGGGCGTACGCTACGTGGACGTGCTCCGCGACGACGACCTGCCGGGCGATCCCGGCCGGCCCGAGCACTCCTGGCTGGGCCTCATGCGCTTCGACTTCATCACCATGGTCAGAAGCCTCGGAGGAGACCCGTCGGCGCTCGAAGCGGTGACGGTGGAACACACGGCTCCGGACAAGGCAACCTATCCCCAGTGAGCGAGCCGCTGGTGAGGATCGAGCGGGCCACCTGCGCCTACGGGGGCGTTCCGGTGGTGGTCAACGCCGATCTCGAGTTCTCCCCGGGCGACTTCACGGGCATCGTGGGGCCGTCGGGTTCAGGGAAGACCACGCTGCTTCGAGCCGTGCTCGGGACCGTGCACCCGGTGGCCGGCACCGTGCGACGCCTTCGAGGGCTCGCCGTGGGCTACGTCCCTCAGCTGGAGACCGTGGACTGGAACTTCCCCGTCACCGTCTCCGAGGCCGTGCTCATGGCCCGTACGAAGGGCAGGGTTCTGCCGTGGGCCGGTCCGGCTGAGCGCCGGGAGGTGGTCGTGGTCCTCGAGCGCCTCGGCATCGCCGAGCTGGGCCGCCGCCACCTCCGGGAGCTGTCGGGCGGCCAGCTCCAGCGGGTCTTCATCGCCCGCGCCCTGCTGCGCCAGCCGCAGCTACTGCTCCTGGACGAGCCGACGTCGGGCGTGGACGTTCGTACCCGCCACGACGTGCTTCACCTCCTGGCCGACCTCAACGCCGAGGGCCTGGCCGTGGTGCTCACCACCCATGACCTCAACGGCATCGCCGCCCACCTTCCTCACCTGGTCTGCCTCAACACCGAGGTCATCGGCGAAGGGGCTCCCGCCGACGTGCTCACGCCCGAGATCCTCCAGCGCACCTACGGCGCGCCCATGGAGGTGCTCCAGCACGGCGGCATGCCGGTGGTGGTGGATCGTTCGGAGCCCAACGACAACGTGATCCGCCTGCGCCGGGGAACGGCGTGATGGAGACCCTGCTCGAACCCTTCCAGTTCGCCTTCTTCCGTCACGGCATCGTGGTGGCCACCCTGGCCGGCGGCCTGTGCGGCCTGGTCGGTGTCTACGTGGTGCTGCGGGGCATGAGCTACATCGGCCACGGTCTCTCCCATGCCATCTTCGGAGGGGCGGCGGCCAGCGCCGTGGTGAACGTCAACTTCTACCTCGGTGCGGGGATATGGGGCCTCGCCTCGGCCCTCATGATCGGGCGGGTGACCAGGCGGCGGGTGATCGGCTCGGACGCCGCCATAGGCGTCATCACCACCGCGTCCTTCGCCCTCGGCCTGGTGTTGTTCGGCTCCTTCGGCGCCGCTCGCAAGAGCGTTGACGCCGTCCTCTTCGGCAGCATCCTCGGTGTAACTGCCGGCGACGTGTGGGTGGTGCTGGCCGTGAGCTTGGGCGCGGCGGCGATCGTGTTCTTCCGCTACCGGGCCCTCCTCTTCACCACCTTCGACCCCGAGGTCGCCGACGTGTCGGGTGTGAACACGGCTCGCACCGACGCCCTCCTCATGCTGGTGCTGGCCGTTTCGATCCTTGCCACCATGAAGGTGATCGGAGTGGTGCTCATCGCGGCCATGCTCGTGATCCCGCCGGTCAGCGCCCGCATGCTCACCAACAGCTTCGCCCGCATGCTCTGGCTCTCCGTGGTGATCGGTGCCGCGTGCGGGCTGGTGGGCATGTACCTGAGCTACCACCTCGACGTCTCGTCAGGGGCCACCATCGTCCTCGTGGGCGCCGTGGTCTTCGGGCTGACGTTCGCCATGAACGGACCGCGGGGCTTGGGCCGAGCGGACCGCCACACGGTCGCGGCCCCGGTCATGGAGCCGTAGCGCCGTTGTCCTGAGCCTGGATGTGACCGGCGGGCCCGGTGGGTGGGGCGTCAGCTCTCCTCGGCCAGCCAGCGCGGTGCTCCCTCGAGCAGGCTCTGGCTCACCTTTAGGCAGCGGTCGAGGGTCTCGCACAGCAGCGGCTCCTCGGCGGTGAGGATCTTGGCCAGGGAAACCTGCTGGCGGGCGATGATGGTGAGGCTGCGCTGGGGTGCGTCGGTGGCGGCGGGGAAGGAGTCGATGGCGGACACCTCGAGCGGCAGGTCCAGCCCGGCCACGGCGGCGAGGTCGAGGTGGAGCTGGAGCAGGTCGGGTCCGTCGAGCAAGGGCGGCAGCGCCCAATTGAAAGTGATCGGGAAGTCGAAGCCGTCGGGCGGTTCGGCGTCCTCGGGCAGCTCCATCACGGCGTCCTCGAACGACAGCAGGGTCCGGGGATCGATCTCGAGGGCGAGGTGCAGGTCGAGCGGGCCGCCGCACGCCTCCTCGGGGTGCAGGTCGACCTCCCAGGCCTGGCGCAGCGAGTAGCTCTCCACGAAGTGACGCTCGTCGTGCACGTGGAAACCGTGGTCCGCAGCGTGACTCTTGAGGTCGGCAACGAACCCGGGAACATCGATCACTGCCACGACCAGGAGCCTACGAGCCTTGCACCCGGGAGCACGACCGCCAGCGAAGGGGCGAACGCCGCCAGCCACGCTCTCTGCCAGGATGGACCCCTTCGGGGCGCTTAGCTCAGCCTGGTCAGAGTACCTCCCTTACAAGGAGGAAGTCGGGGGTTCGAATCCCTCAGCGCCCACAGCAAAAGCCCAGCTCAGGCGACATTTAGGACCTCGTGTCGGCGAGTCCAACAGCTCCAGGCCGTCGCCAGGCCGCGAGCAGGCCGCGAGAGACTCCGGTGCGGCTCCTTGCGCGAAAGCTGTGAGGGCGAGAAGTGGCGCGGTTGGCTGTGCCGGCCACACTGCACAATCGCTGGGGCGTCCTGGTGAGGTCAGCCGGTCGACAGGACGAGGCGAGTCCGCCCAGGAAGGCAAACCAAGCGCTCAGCCCACGCTAGCGGAGAGATCAGCCGGCGGCATCGGGCGCAGGTGTTGCTCGGCTCGATTACAGAAGAGGGTCGTAACTGACGTGCCGGCGCGAAAGATGGTGATGTCTCCGTCGACGGACACATCGAGCACTTACGCCAGGTGCTGGCGCTTCGCGACCGCACCTGGCGGCACTTCATAATCCGTCGCCGTCGCGAATCAGGTATTTCGCCAAGAACGGCGGCGTTCACGGGGGGGTGGCTCGTGACCGGTGGCTCAGTTTGGGTTCGGGCCCCCTTCCGTAGCCGGGCCCTCGTCAACCGCGCCGAGCTCCAGGGTGAACGCGTCGGCAAGCCGGGCCGTCACCATCTCAGCATCCGGCGGCCCCACCGCCACGCCGACCCAATCCTCGCCATGACACAGCCGGTACGGGTGGTCGTTCAGCACGTGGCCAACGAAGCGCCGCAGCGCCTCAAGGTGCACGTGCTGGAGGGATCCGCCCTCAAGGGGTGCCAGCTTGAGATAGGACCAGCCGGGCTTTATGTCGAGGTGCTGGGAGTAGGGCCGCTCAGTCATCTCGCAAGTGCTCCCATGGTCATTCCCTCCCGTCTCCTTGGGGGGCGGGACCAGCGCGCAAAGGACGATCGAGGCGCGGGCGCGGGGGGACAACACGCCGCGCGAAGTCCGTCCGAGCCGAGACGGTGCTTCAGGCTGGCCAGTATCGGGCTCGGGGCCGCGTTGTCATCAGGCCCTTGTGCTTCATCCCCATGGCTTTCCTGGAGAGCTCGGAGGCGACCGTCCCGGTAGTAGGGCCGAAGGGCCAGGCGCATGGGTGGCAGATCCTTGTAGATGACCAGTCCCTGGCCCAGGCGCCGGCGACGCAAGGAGTTCTCGCTGGCCAGACGCCGGGTCATGGTCTGGGAGCTGACTGAACGCCGGCCTCCGGCCAGGTCCAGCGAAGAGCCGAGGCGCTCATGCTCCTCGTCCCCGACCAGGTGGGTGACCTCGGCAGTGGCCTGGTCCACCGGGCCCGGGAGAATGACTTTCATCGTCGGACCGGCCATCATCGGCGAGGAACCACGGGAGGCCCTTCGGCAGGAGCAGCCCGACAACCACGGTGACTATCATCAGTAAGTTGGCACGGAGCCTTCTTGGTCCAGAGCCCCCCGGGAGGCCAGCCCGCAGGGACCTCTCATCTCTTGGCGGCGAGTTCCACAACCCCCCGGCCGTCGTCAGGGCGCGCGGAGACCGCGAGAGACTCCCGGAGCATGACGTCGAGGCCGTCAGCGACACGCTCGTCGAGAGCGGGGAACAGGTGGCCGTAGCGGTCGAGGGTGACCTGGATGGAGGAGTGACCCATCCTTTCCTGGATGGCCTTCGAGTGGCCCCCTTGGGCGATGGCTAGAGCGACCGCTGTATGTCTCAAGTCGTGAAATCTCAGCCCCTCGAGACCTATCGCTCGGGTTGCCGGCATCCACGCCCGCCGACGGAAGTTCGATCGCCGCTGCGGATGGCCATCGGGTGAGGGGAACACCAGCCCGCTCGCTTTCACGAGGTCAGTGAGCAACTGCTTCTCCAACATGCCGGCCAGCGTGGCGGGAATGCTTACGGCCCGGCGGCCGGCGGCCGTCTTCGGCGGTCCCCAGCTCATGCGCCCGTCGACCTCGAGGAGCTGTTCGGTGACGCTGATGGTCCTGCGCAGCAGGTCGACCCGCTCGGGCTTCAGTCCTGCCAGCTCGCCCCATCGAAGTCCGGCGTAGGTCGCCGTATAGACGAGCGTTCCGTACGCCGGTCCGATGGCATCCGCCAGCTCGCCGACCTGCTCGGGCGTGAGGAAGCGCATGTCGCGTCTCGTCTCCACCGGTAACCGAACGCCGGTACAGGGCGAACGGCCGATCAGACCTCCCTCGACAGCGGACGCCATGATCTTGGCGAGCACCTGGCCGATCTTCCGCACAGTCGCCGGCGAATGCTGCCCGGATGCCTGCAGCTGCGCGACCAGCGAGCGAACGTCGGTGGTGGTGATGGCGGCGAGTGGCGTGCGGCCGAAGTGGGGGAGCAGGTGATTACGGACCATGCCCAGGTCCCGACTGAGGGTGGAGTCCCTCAAGTCGACGATCGTGCGCTGCCATTCCTCGGTCCACTCGCCGAAGGTCGTGCGCCCGAGGCGGGGGTCGATCCATTCGCCCCGGCCCTTGGCCACCTCCATCTCGGCCAGCCACCGCTCGGCGTCCACGCGCCGAGAGAAGGTTCTGGAGCGCTCGTTTCCGTTGGGGGCCCGGTATCGAGCTCGCCAGCGGCCGGGTCCTCGCTTCTCGACATGGGCCATTTCTTGTCCTCGCTGCGTTGCCTACCGATCAGGGGCGGCCGTCGAGCGGCGAGCGCGATTGAGGTGCGGGTGACCGAGCGTGGCACGACCGCCGTGTGCATCGTCGAGGTGGGACTCTTCCCACGCCTCAACGTCCATGATCCGCCACAGGAGCCGCTTGCCGATGCGCACTGCCTTCGGACAGTCCCCCCGGTGACGGGCCGAGTAAACGGCCTGCTCCGTTGTCTGCCACCGCCGAGCCAGGTCCGCCGTTGTGAGCAGAGGTGACTGGTGGACCCCGCCGGCGCCGGTGGAGCCGAACTCGGTCTGGGTCATGGCTGCAAGATATAGGCAAACAAGGGCAGACGCAAGGGAAAAACGTCGGAAACCCGGTTACGCTTTCGACCTCCTGCGGCTGACGCTAGGCGTCTGTCGGCGTTGGCCGGTGTTACCGGCACGTCCCTCTTGGGTGTGCGTGTTGACGGTGCCAGGGATGGCCGCCTCGAGCTTGCGGTAGCGGTTGAAAGTTGTCTGGGCGCTCTCGTTGATGGCGAGCCCCACCCTGCCCCAGCTCGCGCCGCTTCGCCTGGCGGCGAGCACGGAAGCGCTCATGTCGGTCACCAGCCGGTCAACGGCGCCGTACAGATAGGCGAGCTTGTCGAGCTCGAATTGTGCCCGCTCCTCGGGAGGGATCTCCACGTCTCCCTTGGCCCTGGCATTGAGATCTGGCCTTCGCCGGAGCAGGACCGCCACAGCGTGATCGTGGGCATCCTTCGCCACTAGCTCGCTGTAGCCCTCGTGATCCACGGCATCAAAATACTAGATGACAGGATTGATAGTAAGAGCCCGAGGGGACAACCTCACAAATCGAGCGGGACTTCGACGAGACACCGACAAGAGTGTGGGTTCTGCTTCGAGTTCGATAGCGCTCGGCGTGCTCCGCTCAGCGCGATGCGGCGGCAGCGGCGCGGAGGTCGGATGCCCGGAATCCGATATCGGTCGGCTCAGCAGCGTCGTCGTCAGGGAACTCGATGCGCACGGTGACGAACGAGTTCCCGGCAGGCCCGAAGGTGTCGACGACGGTGCCCTCGACCTCGTCCAAGCCCCACGGGACGATCACTCGGTCTCCATTGCGGTACTTCGTCACTTGCGTTCCCCTCTACCAGGGTGGGTTCGTCTTAAAGAGTCGAGCGAGGTGGTTTGCCAACACCTCGTCAATCGTACCCGCCAGGCCGTCGAGGGCACTACGCCATCTCCGGAGCCATACCAAGTCGATTCGATAGCCGGCGCCCCTCAACCTTGGCGATCATCTGGGCATCGTCGTGAGCGAGCCCGTTGCGGGCCATGTTGAACCATTTGAGGTGCTCCCGACGTCCCACGCTTCGGGCGTGGCGGGCCTCCATCTCGTCCCAGAGCTTGAGGCCGAAACGACCGAAGTCGCTGGCCAGGGTGGACTCCTGCGCGTTGCCTCGGTCGAGTTCGCGCTTGGTCTGCAGCCCGACAGCGATGACTCGAGCGATCGCTGGATCGGAGGGTTGAGCGAGAGACCCGAAGGTGACGGCAGCTTCCTGGTGTAGATCCTTGGCGAAGCCCTGGAACTGCGCAGCGACTCTGAGGAGTAAGGCCCGGTTCAGCTCCGCTGTGGTCCAGCGGCGCCCGGCGCCAGTGCCGCCGACCTGACCGTGGGCCGCGAAGAGATCGTCGAGCAGGAAAGCGCGATCGGTTCGCCAACGCTCGAGTGCAGCGGAGGGCACCCAACGACTCTAAGGGGATACCTCTGTGCAGGAGACGCAGGGGGGACGAGCCGAGCGCGATCTTGTTCGGCGCTCGCTGGAGCTACACCCGCTGCGGCACAAGGCGCGAGAGTTCGACCAGCTCGGACGCCGCGCGATCGGCTGGCTACACAGAATTGTCGCTCCCTTCGGGAGTGACGAGCAGGGCGGAAGGTGGTCCGCCGTCGAATGCAGTTCATCTTGACGTGTACACGTCAAAAGAAAGTCATCAAAATGCTTGACGGCCCCCCTCGTCGTCGTTTTTGATGATCAGCGTTCCCTCGACCTCCAGGAAGGCTGGTCAGCATGAAGGATCACGCAGCCCCGATGCGGTGGATCGCCGACCACGACCCGCTTCAGGTAGTCCGGCTCACCGACCCGGTGATCGACGCCCTCGGGCACGACGCCAGATCTATCTACGTCGAGACCTACTGGACGCCGGTACTCGGACCGACGAGCTTGATTCTCCTGCGTCGGATCGCCGGCTGGCTCGAGACCAAGCCCGATGGCTTTCCTCTGCCCCTCGGCCCGACTGCGGCGGCTCTCGGAATCGGCCACCGTGGGGGCGCCAATTCGCCGATGACCCGCACGTTGACCCGGCTGGTGACCTTCGGGATGGCGGCGATCCAGGGAGACGCCTACGCCGTGCGCCGCACGCTGCCACCTCTGGCTCGCCGGCACGTCATGCGCCTGCCCGGACACCTCGCCGAGCGCCACAGGGCGGAAAGCGAGAGACCGGCGAGCAAGACCGTCGCCGCCTCGCCCCAGCCGGTCGTGGCGTCCGGCCGGTAGGCAGCGCCAGGTGTGGGCCGGGCCGTTCGGGGAAGTCGGTTCGGTCTGCAGACGGAAGGGTGGGTCGCCATCCCTTGGTGACCCGCTCGTCCGTCCCCCTTCCCCGTGGTCACTGGACGGGCAGGGAGCTCGGGTGTGAGCGAGACAACAATCACCGTGCTGGGCGCCAGAGGTGGTCACGGCACCACCACCGTCGCCACCGCAATCGCCATTATCGCCGCCGGCCACGAGCCGACCGAGCTCGTCTCCGACGACGCTGCGCCGTTGCTCGGCATTCCCGAACCGAACGGGAACGGGAACGTCGTTTCCGTAGCTGAGCGGCTCATCCTGAGCGAGTCGGGAACCGGGAACGAGCGAGTGACCGTGGTCGATGCGGGAACAGTCCGGGAAGCCGTGAGCAAGGGGACCGGGAACGGCGCCTGCTACGTGGTCCTCCGGGGCCCCTGCTTCCTTGGCCTCCGCACGCTCGTGGCGAACCAGGACCGGGGCCGGAACCCGGCCGGAATCATCCTCGTTCCCGAGGAGGGCAGGAGCCTCAGGGAGAGGGACGTGGAGGAGGTTCTGGGCGTCCCCGTCGTGGCCCGCGTACGTCATAGCCCCACGGTGGCCCGCACGATCGACGCTGGACTCTTTCTCACCCGCCTGCACTGCCAGGGCGAGTTCGAGCAGCTGCGGAGGCTGGTGGTGCAGATGCTGACCCCTCGCCGGATGTCGGCATGCCAGCCTGCGAGCGACCGGCTGGCGGGCGGTCCAGGCAGCTCCGCAGCCAACCGATCCTGACAAGCCGGCATCTCCGCCCACCGCTGCAAGCCAGCACTGGCCTGTCCCAGACGACGCGCCAGCCCGTCCCAAGCCGACCGTTCCCGGCGCCTCCATCGAGCAGCCTCTCAGACACCCAAAATGTCCGACACAGACTTGCACCTTCGCCAGAGGCGAAGGTGCAAGTGACTTGCTTCCGTGGGGGCCCCGTGGCGCGTCTCAAGTGGGGATCGCAGACACGCCGGGCGCTGCCGAGATCGCGGAGCCGGCCAGGCGAGCGCCTACGATCAGGGCAGGCTGGATGCAGTGCTCGGCGGCTGACGGTGACGGACGATCCTGAGCCCGCATCTGGTGGTCGCCGCGGCGGGGCGCGGCAGCGCCTCAGAGGTCAGGGGTGAGGCAGGCTCGCAGTGCCTCGTCCATTGTGTCTACGTGGACGAACTCCCGGGCGCCGTTCGGCAGGAACTTCCAGGCGGTGAAGCCCGAGCTGTCCGGTTGCGGCCCCGCCTCGTCGACAGCGCCGTTGGACACGAAGCGCACGAACAGGCGTGTAGCAAGTCCGTCGGCCGGCTTGATCGACACGAGCTTCCGCATTGCGTCCTGGTGGAGGTGCGAGCCCTTGGTGTCGAGCGCGTATACCTCCTCGTCCTTCCACACGAGGAAGTCCGGAAAGAAGTTTGTCGTCTTGCCGGGCTGCACGAGCGGGATCCGATACCCGGACTGTGACGGGTTGCGTGCCCAAGGGTGTCCGGATCGGTCGAGCACGCGGGCAAAGGGCAGTTCGAGGCTGGTGTTGAGCCCGGAGTAGCCAGTGTGCACAGCGTTGGAGAAGGGCTCGAGACCATCTTCACTCTGCAGGATCGGGCCGACCCGGTAGGGGTTGGCCTTGCGGAGCTTCAGGTATACCCGGTCCACGAAGTCGTGTCCGACCTTCGCTGCGATGTCGGCGACATGGACGGCGGCGTTGCTGCCGAGCCCGACGAGCGCGTCGAACTTGCTCGGTGTCCCGTCCGGGTTCGAGGTGATGGATACGCCGAGTGCGCCTGGATGGATGCGGCGCACTTCGCGGCCGTACAGCCACCGCACCGTGACTCGTGCCGATTCGCCTATTTCTTCCCACTCATAGGCGGGCTCATCGTTGCTGCCGATCTGACGTTGCACCCGGGTCCGACGGCCGACGCCGGTGGTGTCCTCGTCGATGCGGCCCAGGTAGTTCTGGAGCGTGCGCAGATGCTCGGCGATCCGTTCCTCGGCGTAGTCGGTCTTGACGGCGACGTAGGGCACGAAACATTCGACTGTCGGCGGGTAGTCGGTCTTCGGCTTCGCCCCGGGCGGGGTCTTCACGAACGTGACGGGCACATTGTCCGTCTTGATCTTCCGTTGGACTTCGTCGACGACGTCGGAAAAGACACCAGCGGACTCGACCCGCACCCAGATCTCGGCTCGGTTCAGCCGTTGTGACGGGTACTGCATGCGACCGGGCTGGCGGAGGAGCCGTCCGATCACCTGCTCGGTTTCCACCCTTGACCCCATGGACTTGTCGATGTACGCGAGGTAGAGCAGCGGCTCGTCCCAACCCTCCTGCAGGCTCTTGTTGAAGATGACGTGGCGGTAGTCACCGGCGACGAACCGGTCATAGTCCTTCTCGCCGCCGCTGAACAACACGAACTCCTCCGGGACCGGGAAGTCCTTCTTGACCGTCAGGTTCGCGTAGACAGCGATGTCGGCCGGGTCGACGCCGAGCGTCTCGACGAGGTGCCGCCAGATCAGGATCGGAGGCGCCTCGCGCTGGGCGAACGGCTGGTTGGGATTGTCCTTCTCATCGGAGCCTTCGACGACGTTGGTCTTGCAGATGTAGACCGCCTTCGGTTGGCCCGGCAGGCCCTGGGCGGCGGCGTCCTCGGCGATGGCGTCGAGAGACTGGAGCATCTCGGTGATAACCGTCTGGGTCGGCGCCTGCCGGCCGATCAGCTCGAGTTCCTTCTTTATGAGGCCGGTCCCAGCAACCTCGAGGGCCTCGACACTCGTGGCGAGACCCTCGTCGATGTAACCCGCGAGTGTCTTCAGCTTCTGGACGACCTCGGTGTTGAACCGGGCCGGCATTCGCGCCGTCGCCGTGGCGAGCAGGAACGCGTCGGGTTCGAGCTCGAGCAGTAGCTCGGTCTGCTGATCGCTCAGGTTGTGCGCCTCATCGTATGTAACGACAAGCGGACGCCGGTACCCGTTCGCTGACGGGCGGCGTTTCAGCTCCTCCCACAGGGTGGTGCCGCCGGCCTCGTCGAGAGAGCTGCTATGGACCTTGAGGAACGTCTTGTCGCCGCGGTTAAAGGTGCCAGTCGTCGCGAAGAACAAAAACGCCTCGTCTAAGGCGGCGAGCTCGTCAGCGTCGAGCTTCCCGAGAAGCCGGACGGCGGTGGCCTGGAGGAGTTCGTGGTACATGCCGCCGATGTCGAGGTTGGCGAAGGTCTGCTCGACGACCACCGTCCCCTTCGACAGCCACAGAATCGCCGGAGGCACCGGAAGCTGTTTGGCGATGAGCGTGACCGCCTCTGCGAGCACGAGCGTCTTCCCGGACGCCGTGATCGAGGAGAGGAACTGCACGAATGGAATCCGCGTGGACTGCGCAGACCGGTGGATGATGACCGGGTTGCTGACATAGGCGATCGTTCGGTCCGCGAGCGACTCCGCCGCCTCGATCTGGAAGGGGTACAGCTCCATCTAGGGATCGTCGGCCTCGGCGAACGGTTCGCTGGACAGGTCAAGTCCGAAGTCGGCGAGGATCCGGTCGGGGATCTGGTAAAAGACCACACCGTCGGTCTGGTACCGGTACAGCCGGGCGTATATGTGGTAGGGCGACGGCTTCAGCCGAGCGTGCTCGGCCTCCTCGGCGCAGGCCTCGTACACATCCTCAGTGAGGTCGGTGTTGTGATCCGCACCGTCCCAGACGAGAAAGAACCCTTCATGCGAGGTGTCCCGGGCGACGAGGTACCGGTAGCTGCGCTCGGGATGCTGGACCCGGATCAGCTGGTCACCCCGACGACGCTTCGCGTCGAAGTGGGACCCGATGACGGTATCGACCATCTCTTCCCGCTCCATCGCGAGCAGCGCGGCGGCGTCGACCCTCTTGCCAAGCCGGACGAACTCGAACCCACCCGGCAGCGGGTCCGTTGGACCAGCCTCCCACTTGCCGGAGAATACGCGGCGGAGCCGGTCGGCGGTGAGAGTGCGGGCATAGGAGTCGCCCTTCTCGGGCCGGCCCTGCTCGACGAGGATTGAACCGGCGGTTGGCACCGTGCTGGTTCAGGTGGACAACAGCGTGGCCGGTGGTGCCGGAGCCTGCGAACGCGTCGAGCACGATGCCATTCGGCGGGCACCAGATGCTGATCAGTTTCGTGAACAGCTTAAGTGGCTTCACGGTGTCGAACCCGTGCGCGCGCCCGACGATGGCGTTCAGCTCGCTCTTGCCGATGTCGCTAGTTCCTGACTCCTCGTGTTCCCAGGAAATCGAATCGAGATCGAGGGGATAGAACTCGTCGTCGGACCAGAACGTCGTGGGCACGACACCGGCTTTGACCTCTGACAGGTACGTCTTGAAGCGCAGCTCGCCGGCTCCCGGCTGCCTGCGGCGGTCAGCCCGCCAAAAGAACTGCGGCCAAACGCCTTTGCGCACCTTGAGCGCCTCGGCGCGGGCCTTCTGAACTACGGGGTCCGCGAGCGGATCCTTGAGGGTGCGGGGGTCAACGGCCCCCTTCAGCAGCAGCGCCGGGTGGCGGCCGTCGTCGAGCTCGAGATCGACGTACTTCGAGCCCCACGCCTCGGCCGCTGCCTTCATCTTCGCCCGCTCGTTCCGCCAGCAGCGGCCTTCCTGGGGTAGTGAAGTTTCCCGGTGAACGGGTTCTGGATTGCGTACACCTGGCCAGGGTGGGTTGCGGCGCCCATCAGAGTAGAGTCCGAGGGCGCCCAACCGCCCTTGGGGTCGGCGTCGGGGTTCTTGTAGTCACTGGCGGTCTGCTCGGACCGGTCAAGGAGCCCGGTGCGTGCCTTCTCGGGATCCTTGGCGTAGACGAGGACGTACTCAGTCATGGTCGACACGCCTGTCTCGTGGTTCTTCGGCGCGGTCTGCTTCTGCCAATTGAGGATGGCGAGGCGCCTCTCCTCCCCGAACATCTCGTCGAGCATCTGGCCGAGGCGGAACAGCTCTCGGTGGTCGATGCAGATTGCCAGCACACCGGTCGGCTTCAGCATCGCCATCATCATCTGCAGCCGGGGCCACATGAAGCGCATCCACTTGGTGTGCCGCCCGGTATCGCTGGCGGCGACTAGCTCGCCAAGGTCGGTGTCGTTCGGGTCGTGCTCCCACCGGTCGCTGTACCGCCAATCGAAGCCAGTGTTGTAGGGCGGATCGGTGAGAATGAAGTCGACGGTGCCCCGGTAGCGGTACAGCGTCGTCATCGCCTGCAGGTTGTCGCCCTCAATCAGCTGGTTGGCGGCGCGCTCCTCGGCAGTGCCGTAGCCAACCGTCTTCACGGTGTGGGCCACGCGGGGGCGGACCCGGCGGGCAAGCCGACGGGCATTTAGCTTTCCGGAGAAGGAGATCTGGATGCGACCTTCGCCGTTGCTTTCGAGCAGCGTCAGCAGGTCCTCAGTGGTCAGCTCCGCCAGCCGCTTGTCTGCGTACTCGACCGGAAGTTCAAGGTTCTTCACGGGTGTCTCGCCGTTCCTCGCAAGGCTACGAAAGTAGCGCCTCGGCGCATGCCTATCCGCCGTGGATAGTTGGAACCTGCCACGACTCCTTCGCGTGACGAGCGCGGCGCCCATAGAGGGAGCGGCCGGGGCACCACGAGCTATTCTGCCGGGGAAGGCACCGCCATCCGAGAGACGTGCGATTCTGTCGAGATGGTGTGCTCAGGCCGCTCTCAGCGGGCAAGGGGGCTTGTTCTGTGAACGACGCGCTCCTCAACGAGATCCTCGAGCGACTGGACGCTGACCGCTCTCTCTCCCACAGCGCTGCGGATCTCGTGGTCGCTGCTCTCGACAGCGATGAGGCGCTCGGAGAGGCGATGGGGGGTTCGGCGTCTCCTCGATTGGGCGCGAGGCCGATGCCCGCCGAGGGAGTGCGTCCGGCGGCGTTGGCCTACCTCACCGGAATCACCGTGGAAGGGTTTCGGGGGGTCGGCGAGCGACGAACGCTCGAACTGCGGCCGGGGCCGGG
>JADDQT010000092.1 GCA_016781225.1 Actinomycetota bacterium | reverse complement strand
CGGAGTGGGAGTGGCCGAGCTCGGCCTCGGCCTCGGGCGGTGGGTGGGCGGCGGCGCCCGTCGGTCGCAGAGCACGGGTGCCGTCGCCACGCCAGCGGTGGCACTGGCGGTGACGGTCTTCTTCGTGGCCACACCTCTGCGAGTGCTCCCCGCCTGGGCCCAGGTGGACACCGAGGACCGCAGCTTCATCCCCGACTGGGTCCGGTGGAACTACTCGGGGTACGAGGCCAAGGCGTCCTACGGCGAGTACCAGGACGTGGTTGCCACCATGGGCAAGGTGGGGACCGAAGTGGGCTGCGGGCGGGCCTTCTGGGAGTACGAGCCCGAGCTTGATCGCCTCGGAACCCCCATGGCCCTCATGCTCCTGCCGTACTGGACCGACGGGTGCATCGGCTCCATGGAGGGGCTGTACTTCGAGTCGTCGGCCACCACGCCCTACCACTTCCTCGTCCAGGCCGAGCTGTCGAAGAACCCATCCCGCCCTCAGCGCGACCTGCCCTATGGCGCCCTCGACGTCGGCCAGGGAGTAAGGCACCTCCAGCTGCTCGGCGTTCGCTACTACATGGCGCTCACTCACGAGGCTCAGGAGCAGGCCCACCGGCATCCCGACCTTCGGCTGGTGGAGTCCTCGGGCCCCTGGGACGTCCGCTACGACGACGGCGTGAAGCAGCGCACCTGGGAGGTCTACGAGGTCTCGAGGTCGGACGTGGTGGCGCCGCTCGACCACGAGCCCGTGGTCGTCGACGGCCTCTACGCCGGTGGGCGCACGTGGCAGGACGCAGCCGTGGAGTGGTTCCAGGACCCGGCTCGCCTCGACGTCCCGCTGGCCGCCGACGGGCCGAAGGAGTGGGCGAGGACCGAGCCGGCTGCGGACGTGCCCAGACGGCCCACGCCGCGAGCCGAGGTGTCCGGTATCCGCACCGACGACGACCGCATCTCCTTCGACGTCGATCGCCCGGGCACCCCGGTACTGGTCAAGGCGTCCCACTTCCCCAACTGGCGGGCGTCGGGCGCCCGCGGCCCGTGGCGGGTGACGCCCAACCTCATGGTGGTGGTGCCCACGAGCAGCCACGTGGAGCTGCGGTACGCCACGACGGGCGTGGAGAGCGTTGGGTGGGCCCTGACCCTTCTCGGGCTGGTGACCGTGGTGGTGCTCGGCGCACGGGGCTCGGTGCGGCGTGGGCGCCGGGACGAGGAGCCGGGACGGGAGCCCGGTCAGGAACCTCTGGCCGTCCATCCCGAGGAGCACCCGCTGACCGGCGACTCCCACCCTCTGCCCGTCGGGGCCGGCACCGACAGCGCGGACTGAGGTGACGCGCCCGGCCCTGAGCGTCGTCGTCCCCGCGTTCGAGGAGGAGGGCCACATCGCTGCCGCCGTCGAACGCCTGCGGGAGGAGCTCCTGGTGGCCGGTGGGGTGGAGATCGTCGTGGTGGACGACGGCTCGAGCGACGCCACCGCCGAGGCGGCGCGCCGGGCAGGCGCCGACCAGGTCCTGTCCCTGCCCGTCAATCGAGGGAAGGGAGCCGCGGTGCGTGCTGGGATGCTGGCGTCGAAGGGCCGGGCCCTGGCCTTCACCGATGCCGACCTGGCCTACTCGCCGGCCCAGCTCCTCCGGCTGCTGAACGAGGTCGAGGCGGGCTTCGACGTCGTCATCGGCAGCCGCCGCCACGTGGATACCACCACCCTGGTCCGTGCCCGCCGCCTGCGAGAGGTGAGCGGCAGGCTGTTCAACCTCATCAGCCGGGTGGCCGTCCTTCCCAGCTACGTGGACACCCAGTGCGGCCTGAAGGCCTTCGAGGCAGAGGCCGCCCGGGTGCTGTTCAGCCGGGCACGGGTGGACGGCTTCGCCTTCGACGTCGAGCTGATTTACCTGACGCGGCGCTACGGCCTCTCGCTGCGCGAGGTGCCTGTGGAGCTGGCCAACCAGCAGACCTCCACCGTCCGGCTGCTCCGCGACGGGCCCCTCATGATGAGAGACCTCTTACGGGTCCGGCGATGGGGTCTCACCGGCGTCTACGACCTCGGGCCCGAGGAGCGGGCGACGCTGGATCGGCGGGGTCAGGGCTCCTCTCGGTAGGCTTTCCAGGCGATATGGGGACTCTCGACGACATCTTCAAGGCTTACGACGTGCGGGGAACGGTGCCCGACCAGCTCGACGCAGAGCTTGCCCGCAAGGTGGGGGCCGCCTTCGCCCGCTTCGTGGACGCAGACCGCATCCTGGTGGCTCGGGACATGCGTGAGTCGGGTGTCGAGCTCTCGCGCGCCTTCGCCGAGGGGGCCACGTCCCAGGGCGTCGACGTGGTCGACCTCGGGCTGGCGTCCACCGACCTGCTCTATTTCGCCGCCGGCAAGCTCGACTCGGCGGGGGCCATGTTCACCGCCTCCCACAACCCCGCCAAGTACAACGGAATCAAGATGTGCCTGCCCGGGGCCGCACCCGTGGGTCTGGAATCGGGCCTGGCCGAGATCAAGGAGCAAGTGGAGAAGGACGACTTCTCTCCCGCCGACAAGGAGGGAGAGATCAGCGACCAGGACCTGCTCGCCGATTACGCCGACCACGTCCGATCCTTCGTGGACCGTGACGCCTTGCGCCCGCTCAAGGTGGTGGCCGACGCCGCCAACGGCATGGGGGGCCTCGTCGCCCCGCTGGTGTTCGAGGGCCTGCCCTTCGACGTCGAGATCCTCTACGAGGAGCTGGACGGGTCCTTCCCCAACCACCCTCCCGACCCCATCGACCCCGAGAACCTGAAGGACCTTAAGGACCGGGTGCTCGAGGTGGGCGCCGATGTCGGACTGGCCTTCGACGGCGACGCCGACCGGGTTTTCCTCGTGGACGAGAAGGCCGAGCCGCTGTCCGGCTCGCTCACCACCGTCATGGTGGCCAAGTCCATCCTCGACAAGAAGCCCGACTCCAAGATCATCTACAACCTGATCTGCTCCAAGGCCGTCCCCGAGATCATCGAGGAGAACGGCGGCGAGGCGATCCGAAGCCGGGTGGGCCACTCCTTCATCAAGGGCCTCATGGCCGAGACGGGCGCGGTGTTCGGCGGCGAGCACTCGGGCCACTACTACTTCAAGGACAACTACCGGGCGGACTCCGGCCTGGTTGCCGCCCTTGTGGTGCTCGAGCTGTTGAGCAAGGAGGAGAAGCCGCTCTCGGAGCTGCGCAAGCCCTTCGAGCGCTATGCCCAGTCGGGCGAGATCAACAGCGAGGTGTCGGACCAGGACGCGGTCATGGACAAGGTGGCCGAGGCCTACGAGGACGCCGAGCACGATCGCACCGACGGGCTCACGGTGGACCTCGGGGACTGGTGGTTCAACCTTCGCCCCTCGAACACCGAGCCGAAGCTGCGGTTGAACCTCGAAGCCGCCACCAGGGAGGAATGCGACCAGCACACAGAGGAGGTCCTGGCCCTGGTGAGGGAGGACTGACCCGCTGATGGCTCTCGACCCGCAGCTGCTCGAGATCCTGGCCTGCCCGGAGGACAAGGGGCCCCTTCTCTACTTCGAGGACGAATCCAGCCTCTACAACCCGCGCCTCAAGCGGCGCTACGCCATCCGCGATGACATCCCCATCATGCTGATCGACGAGGCGGAGACGGTCGACGACGACGAGCACCAGCGCCTCACGACCAAGGCACAGACCGAAGGCATCGTCCCCACCTTCGAGCAAGGATGAGCCCGGCTCCCCTGGACAGCGTCGGCATCTGGGAGGCCACGGCCGGCCTGCCGGAGCAGGTGGAGACGGCGGCGCGCATGGCTCGCGGCATGGAGGGGCTTCCCGAGCACGAGGAAGTGGAGAACGTCGTGGTGGTGGGGATGGGAGGCAGCGGGATCGCCGGCGACATCCTCCTGGCCACCGCGGGGGCCTTCATGGCCCTGCCGGCCATCACCGTGAAGTCCTACACCCTGCCGGCTTTCGTCGGCGACGGCACGCTGTTGTTCGCGGTGTCGTTCTCGGGCGAAACCGAGGAGACCATCGAGGCGGCCAAGGAGGGCTCCGCCCAGGGTGCCAAGGTGGCCATCGTCACCAGCGGGGGAGAGCTGGGCAAGTTGGGCGAGGCGTGGGGCGCGCCCATGGTCACCCTGCCCGCAGGCATCCCCCAGCCCCGGGCCGCGGTTGGCGCCCTGGCCATACCCCCGCTCGTCATGTTGGAGGAGATGGGGCTCTTCCCCGGGGCCAGCCGCTGGATCGAGTTGGCGGTGGAGCAGCTGAAGCGCCGGCGCGACCAGCTCGTCACGGCGGAGAGCCCGGCCGCCGACCTGGCCCGCCGCATCGCTCCAACCATCCCCTTGATCCACTCCTCCGGTGCGCTGGGCGGGGCGGCGGCGCAGCGATGGAAGACCCAGATCAACGAGAACGCCAATGCGCCGGCGTTCTGGAACGTGCAGCCGGAGCTTTGCCACAACGAGGTCCAGGGCTGGGGTCAGCACACCGACGTCACCCGTGAGAGCTTCAGCGTGGTGGCGCTTCGCCACGACAACGAGCACCCGCAGGTCATGCGCCGCTTCCAGATCGTGACCGAGCTCGTGCACGACAAGGTCGCCGGGATGTACGAGGTCCACGCCGAGGGCGAAGGCGAATTGGCGCAGCTCCTCGACCTGGTGATCTACGGTGACTATGTCTCCTTGCACCTGGCAGACGTCGAGGGGATCGATCCTGGGCCCGTGCCCACCCTGAGCGGCCTCAAGCAGGAGTTCGCCCCAACCCTCTGATCCCAGCCCCTACCGGCTCCCATCTGAAAGACGTGAGGTTCCACTTTGACCACCCCCACCTTCGACATCGCCGACCCCGGCTCGGCAGACCTCGGCCAGCAGCGCATCGCCTGGGCCGACCGCCACATGCCGGTGCTGACGTCCATCCGCGAGCGCTTCGCCAAGGAACGGCCGCTCGAGGGCATCACGGTGGGTGCCTGCCTGCACATCACCACGGAGACGGCCAACCTGCTGCGCACCCTCAAGGCGGGCGGTGCCGAGGTCAACGCCTGTGCGTCCAACCCCCTCTCCACCCAGGACGACGTTGCCGCGTCGCTGGTGCGTGACGAGGGCATCGCCACCTACGCCATCAAGGGCGAGGACACCGACACCTACTTCCGGCACATGGACTCCGTGCTGGACCAGCGTCCGCAGCTCACCATGGACGACGGGTGCGACCTGGTGTCACGCCTACACCAGCAGCGCTCGGACCAGGTGCCCGAGGTGCTGGCCGGCACCGAGGAGACCACAACCGGCGTAATCCGGCTGCGCGCCATGGAGGCCGACAAGGCTCTGCGGTTCCCCATCGTTGCCGTGAACGACGCCGCCACCAAGCACATGTTCGACAATCGCTACGGCACCGGGCAGTCCACGCTCGACGGCGTCATTCGAGCCACCAACATCCTCCTTGCCGGCAGCCGTGTGGTGGTGGCCGGGTACGGCTACTGCGGCAAGGGCGTGGCCAGCCGGGCACGGGGCATGGGCGCCCAGGTGTTCGTCACCGAGATCGACCCCCTCCGCGCCCTCGAGGCCGTCATGGACGGCTTTCGGGTCCTCCCCATGGAGGAGGCCGCACCGGAGGGCGACGTCTTCATCACCGTCACCGGCAACCGCGACGTCCTGCGCAAGGAGCACTTCGAGGCCATGAAGGACGGTGCCATCGTGGCCAACTCGGGTCACTTCGACATCGAGATCGACCTGGTCACCCTGGCCGGCATGGCCCGGGAGGTGGACGGCCAGACGGGCAGGGAGGTACGGCCCTTCGTCAAGGAGTACCTCGTACCCGGGCGGGGCGGGGACCATCGCGTCATGGTCATCGCCGAAGGGCGTCTGGTGAACCTGAGCTCGGCCGAGGGCCATCCGGCCGCCGTCATGGACATGAGCTTCGCCAACCAGGCTCTGGCCGCCGAGTGGGTGGCGCACAACTCGGCCGAGCTCGAGAAGCGGGTGTACGACGTGCCCGCCGACATAGACCGCGAGATCGCCCGCCTCAAGCTCGAGACCATGGGCGTCGACCTCGACCGCCTCACTCCGGCCCAGGAGGAGTACCTGGCGTCGTGGACGGTGGGGACCTGATCTCGACGAGCTAGCGCCTTACCGCGGAAGCCCGTCTGAAGACCCCCGTTCCACCACTTGCACGCTTACAAGTCGACCTCCTGACTGGCATCGCTCCCACGTTCGCGTGGCTGAGTCCTTGCTATGAGGGGGCCGGTCACGGTGGCTCGGGCCGATCTGAATCGGCATGGCGATGGAACGAAGGTCCGCCCCGGCGTCTGAGGTAGGGCGGCTACGGGAGCCCAGGAGGTTTCCGTTATGGGCCCCGCACCGGCACCTCGGGGCTACCCCGCGGATTAGCATCGCCGAGCGTATGGGGCGGTTGAGGTTCTCGACTACGCCGGTTACCTCGGGTCCGAGCACCGAGCCGTAACGGTTCTGTGTCAATGGCCATCTTGAAGTCCCCACTGGTGGCAACGAAGTCCCCATCCCTGGGTGGACTAAGAACCGGATGAGGATCTCGACGCTCGGCTCGGCGCTCGGGGACGTGCCGATGCGAGCGGGCGGACTAGGAGAGACTTTGTGCGCAGGTTCAGTGTTCTGCGGTCCGATGCCGCCCTTGAGGCCATCGAGGAAGCGCCTTTCGGCACGTCCTTGGCGGACGCCCGGGTTAACGTACCGTCCTCCCATGGAGATCCGGGAGGCGCGGCCCGAGGAATACGACTCCATCGCCGAACTCACCGTCGCCGCCTACCAGGGTCTTGCCGGCGCCCACCTCTCCGGCGGGTACGAGGGCCGACTGCGGGATGTAGAGAGCCGGGCTGCGGGGGCGGTCGTATTGGTCGCGGTTGAAGACGGAAGCATCGTGGGCGCCGTCACCTACGTCCCCGGTCCTCAATCACCCTCGGCGGAGCTCCTGGACGAAGGCGAGGCGGGGGTGCGCATGCTCGCCGTCGGGCCAGCTGCCAGGAGACGAGGGGTGGGGACAGCGCTGGTCCTCGCCTGCATCGACCAGGCCCGACGTGAGGGACGGCATCGCGTGTGCCTCCACACCACGCCCTGGATGAGCGCCGCCCGCAGGATCTACGAGAAACTCGGCTTCCGCCGCGACCCGGAACGTGATTGGGTCCCCGTGCCCGGAGTGCCGCTACTCAGCTTCGTGTTCGACCTCGCGCCCTGAATGCTGCTTGGCGCCTCAACTGCCGATTTTGGAGCGCCGCCAAGTTCGCCCGGTGACCGCTTACCTCCCGATCGCACGATGTCTGGCGCTGGAAGCCGCACCCCAACTCTGCCCCGCGACTGCCACCAACCGCCGCGAGTGGGCGCCTCCGCTGGAATACGTACAGTCGATATGCGGCTCCACAGTGAGGAGCGCGCCCGACCCGGCGTTGCCGTGACACTCAAGTGGGTAATCGCGCCAGTCGATACACCTGACGGTGGAGGGACTCTCTGAGGCGCTGAGGGTCGTCAATCTCGTCGCCTGTCGTTCACCACGTTCATGGGACCACCCTGACGGCGGTTTCACCACGGCCAT
>JADDQT010000009.1 GCA_016781225.1 Actinomycetota bacterium | reverse complement strand
CGCCGACCACATCGATGAGCCCGGCCACGCCTCAGGAGTCGCCGGCAAGCCCTTCGACGGTCCGGGCCGGTAGCGATGCCCTTGACCCAACCCGAGAGATCGTCGACCTCCGCCTTCCGCCGCCCGCCCCTGGTCCCCAGGGCTCCGCTGCCGATGCGACCGAACGTACTGCCGCCGTTCTGAGTCCTCGAAGGCAGCAGCCGCCCACGGCGGCCTCCCGCCGCCCGTCGACCCAGGCCCCGGACCAGACCACCGCCCTCGAGGTCCTGGCCGAGGTGGCGGGCAAGACGGCGTTCCCCGCCATTCTGGTCATGATCGTGGTCATCTTCCTGGCCATCCAGGACCGGATGGACCGGAACGATCCCAAGCTAGCCCACGCACCCATCCGCTCCGAGCCCTTGGACTTCATCGACCCGCCCTCCGTGCCGATAGGGAGATGATGGAACACGACATGGTGCCTCTCGGCGAGCGGCTCCGGTACATGCAGCTGTTCCGGCTCACCATCGCGGTGATGCTCCTGGTGGGTCGTCTCGTCTCCCCCGAGATCGCCCAGGCTCCCCTCGGGACCGTCCTGGTGGCGGTGGGCGCCTACACGCTGGCCCTTGCCCTGGCTGAGGCGCTGTGGCGGTTCGGAGAACGGCGGAACCTGCCCCTGTTCGGTGTGATGCTGCTCGTGGACGGCGTGTTCCTCGCCTACATGGGCCACGCGACCGGGGGAACCCTGAGCCCCGTCCGATACCTCATCCTGGTCCATCTGATCGTGGTCACGCTGCTGGCCTCCTACCGGACCGGCCTCAAGATGGCCTTGTGGCACTCGGTGCTGCTCTTCGTGGTCTTCCATGCTCAAGAGGCCGAGTTCCTCGAGCCCGTCGACCGGGCCTACCGGAATCTCCCGGGGACGGACTACCAGAGGTTGTCCACATACGTGGGGGCCTTCTGGCTCGTGGCCCTTTGCACGGCGGGGTTCTCATCGATCAACGAGCGCGAGCTCCGTCGCCGTCGTGTCGACCTCGAGGCGTTGTCCCAGATCGCCAACTCCCTGGAGAAGGTGCACAAGCCCCATGCTGTCGCCGGTGTCCTCGCCGATGGCCTGGCCGACACGTTCGGCTTCGAGCGGCTCGTGGTGCTGGGGGAGCCGAAGGGCGAACCGACCCTGCTCGGGCACCGGGGCGCGGAGTCGGACGTCACCGTTGAGCCCGGTATCGACCAGTTGGTCCGTGCGGTCTGGGAGAGGCGAGAGACCCTGCTCCTGAAGAGAATCGACGAGGACGCCAATCCCCGTCTGGCCAAATGGCTCCCCAACGCCAAGAACCTGATCGTCACCCCACTGCTGGCCGAGGACCGGCCAATCGGCGTCGTGGTTGCCGAGCACTCGATGCGCCAGGGTTCGCGTGTCGAGCAGCGGGTGGTGGCCATGGTGTCGCAGTTCTCGGCCCACGCTGCCCTGGCCCTCGACAACGCCTGGCTTCTGGAGCGGGTGCAGGAGATGGCCGAGACCGACGGGCTCACAGGTGTGGCCAACCGCCGTACCTTCGAGGTGACGCTCGAGCTGGAGGTGACCCGCGCCTTCAGGAACGGCGATCGGCTGAGCCTGGTCATGGGCGACATCGACCATTTCAAGAAGCTCAACGACAACCATGGCCATCAGACCGGCGACGACGTCCTCCGAACCGTGGCTTCGGCGCTCCGCAGTGTCTCCCGGGACTTCGACACCGTGGCCCGCTACGGCGGGGAGGAGTTCGCCGTCATCCTGCCGAACTGCTCGGAGGAGGAAGCCCTGGCGGCTGCCGAACGCCTGCGAGTGAGCGTCGCCTCCGCGGCCACGGTGGTCCCGGTGACCATCAGCATCGGGGTTGCCACCTATCCGGTGCACGCGTCGGGGGGGACCGGGTTGGTAGAGGCCGCCGACGAAGCCCTCTACGAGTCGAAGCGAGCCGGAAGGAACCGGGTCACCCAGTCCGTCCGGACGCTGTCGGATCCCTTCGAGTCCTCCGTCTCGGGGGCGGGAGTCAAGTCAGCGTGACCCGCCGGGTGCTGGCGCTGCCGTAGCCCTGCGACCGGCCTCTGGGTGACGATCGTCCGCACGGACGCTGGCCGACTGGTTAATGACCAGTGAACTTTGCCCGTGAGGCCATCCGGTCTTGCCTCTCCGTAGCCCCATCCCCGTAGAGTCGTGTCGTGCGGTTTTTCGCCGTCGGTGTTGTGCTGCTGGCGTGCACCTGCGCAGCGTGGTCGTTGGCGCTCCTTCGCCGTGAGCGACGGCGGCTGCGGAGCGATCTGGACGAGGTCTCCCTCGCCCTCGACGGTGCCGGCACGGCCACCTCGCCCAGCCCCGACGTCGGAGGAGCGTTGGCCCGCCTCCGCCAGTCCGTCGAGTGGGTCCAGGAGGAGTCGCGGGAGTGGCGCCGGTTGGCTGGCTGGTTGTCCCAGACCCTCGAGGCGACGCCCCTTGGCGTGGTGGTCACCGCCGGGGACGGCCGGGTGGTGTTCCGCAATGAGGCGGCCGTGTCCCTGATGGGTACCCGACTGGTCGAGGCCCTGGCGTCCCAGGCTCTCGCCGAGCTCCTGGACTCGGCTCGCTCGGGCCAGTCCACGGCCAAGGTCCTCGACCTCCACGGCCCGCCCCGCCGCACCCTCACCGTCTGGGGCGTGCCCATGGGAGGCGATGGCACCGCTGCGGTGATCATCGAGGACGTCTCCGAACGCAAGCGACTCGATGCCGTCCGCCGCGACTTCGTGGCCAACGTCAGCCACGAGCTCAAGACACCGGTCGCCGCCCTTGGGCTCCTCGCCGAGACCCTTGCCTCCGAGGACGACGCCGAAGTCGTCCACCGCCTGGCTGAACGGGTCCAGGCGGAGGCCTTCCGAGTGGCCCGGATCATCGAGGACCTGCTCAGCCTCAGCCGGCTCGAGGCCGAGGAGGCACCTCAGCACGAGTCGACGCCAGTGCATGCCATCCTCGCCGGAGCGGTGGACCAGATTCGTCCGTCGGCCACCCTCCAGCAGGTGGAGATACGAGTGACAGCGGCCCCTCGGCGATGGTGCGTCATGGGAGACCGGCGCCAGCTGGTCTCGGCGCTCTTCAACCTTCTGGAGAACGCCGTGAAGTACTCCCCCGCGGGCTCGAGGGTGGAGGTGGGGGCAACCAGTGACGGGCGCACAGTGGACCTCGTAGTCCGGGATCACGGCGTGGGCATCCCCTCCCGTGACCTCGACCGCATCTTCGAGCGCTTCTACCGGGTGGACCAGGGGAGGGGCCGCGACACCGGCGGAACCGGGCTCGGCCTGGCCATAGTCCGCCACGTGGCTCACAACCACCACGGCGAGGTTCTGGTGGATTCCAGGGAAGGTGAAGGGTCCAGGTTCACTCTGCGCGTCCCGGCCGAGGCAGGGCCCATGGGTCTCCTGGCCGATGCCGGATGACCGAGCCGCAGGCCACCGTCCTCGTCGTGGAGGACGAGGAGTCCTTCGTGGAAGCGCTCAGCGTCGGCCTCAAGCGGGAGGGCTTCCTGGTCCGGGTGGCCAAGGACGGCCTGGAGGCACTGACGCTGTTCGACGCCGTCCAACCCGACCTCGTGCTGTTGGACGTGATGCTGCCGCAGCTGGACGGGGTCGACGTCTGCCGGGAGATAAGGAGCCGTTCGAAGACCCCGATCATCATGGTGACGGCCAAGAGCGCGGAGATCGACACCGTGGTGGGCCTGGAGGTCGGAGCGGACGACTACATCACCAAGCCGTACCGCCTGCGGGAGCTCGTGGCCAGGATGCGAGCCGTGCTGCGGCGGGCGCCGCGCAGGGAAGAGGCGAAGACGAGCGGACCGACGTTGAAGGTCGGCGACGTCCAGCTCGACCCCGAGCGCCACGAGGTGCTGGTGCGGGACCAGGAGGTGTCGCTGCCGCTCAAGGAGTTCGACCTCCTGGAGCTGCTTCTCTTCAACGCCGGGAGGGTGCTGACCCGCGAGACGCTCATCGACCGCGTCTGGGGGCCGAACTACGTCGGCGACACCAAGACTCTGGACGTGCACATCAAGCGACTGCGCTCCAAGGTGGAGGACGACCCATCGGTGCCGCAGCGCATCGTCACCATCCGGGGTCTGGGCTACCGCTATGAGCGAGATTCCTGACATCGACGCCGGCCAGCCGGCCGACGCCGCGGTCGCGCCCACTGCCGACGACTCTGCGAACATGGGGGCCGGGAGGTCGGAAGAAGTGGTGGAGACGAGGAAGCGCTACCACGAGGAGCTTCACCAGTTGACCGTGGACACGGTCAGGTTGGCGGCCATGGCCGCGGAGCAGATCGCTGGAGGAACCGAGGCCCTCCTCGGCGGCGACCTGGCCGGTGCCGAGCGGGTGATCGCCGAAGACGCGCACATCGACGAGCTGTTCCACACCATCGAGGAGAACGCCTACTTCGTCCTGGCCCGCCAGAGCCCCATGGCCAGCGAGCTGCGAACCGTGATCGCCATCCTCCGGGTCATCCACGAGATCGAGCGTTGCGGGGACCTGATGGTGAACGTGGCCAAGGCCACGCGCCGGCTGTACCCGTACGGCCTGGATCCCAAGGTTCGTGGTCTCATCGAGAGGATGGGCGCCCAGGCCGGTGACCAGCTACGGCTGGCGGTGGTGGCCTTCGACGATGGTGACCTGGTGCAGGCGGCCGCCGTCGAAGACATGGACGACGTCATGGACGACCTCACCAAGGCCTTGTTCCGGACGATCTTCACCGGCGGTGCCCCCGACGAGGCGGCTTTGCAGCGAGCGGTGCAAGTGGCGCTCGTCGGCCGCTACTACGAGCGCATAGCCGACCACGCCGTCAACATCAGCCACCGGGCCCACTTCGTGGTCACTGGCGCCCTGGTCGACCCGGGGGGCCAGGGGCCTTAGCCGAAGCGGCCGGTGATGTAGTCCTCGGTGCGCTGATCGGAGGGGGCGGTGAAGATCTTCTCGGTCCTATCGACCTCCACCAGGATGCCGGTGCGCTGAGCCTGGTCGTTGACCTCGGTGGTGAAGAACGCCGTACGGTCCGACACCCGCGCCGCCTGCTGCATGTTGTGGGTGACGATGACGATGGTGAACTCCCGTTTGAGCTCGATCATGAGCTCCTCGATGCGGTTGGTGGCGAGCGGATCGAGGGCTGAACAGGGCTCATCCATGAGGATGACGTCGGGCCGCACGGCAATACAGCGGGCGATGCACAGCCGCTGCTGCTGGCCTCCGGACAGGGAGAAGGCGCTTTGCTTGAGCTTGTCCTTCACTTCGTCCCAGAGGGCGGCTCGCTGGAGGGACTCCTCCACGAGGTCGTCCATGTTCTGCTTGATGCCGTTCACCTTGGGACCAAAGGCCACGTTGTCGTAGATCGACTTGGGGAACGGATTCGGCTTCTGGAACACCATTCCGATCCGCCGGCGGACCTCGATGGGGTCCACGTTGGAGCCGTAGAGATCCTGGCCGTGATACTCGATCCTTCCCCCCACCCGGGTCCCGGGGATGAGGTCGTTCATGCGGTTGAGGCAGCGGATGAAGGTGCTCTTCCCGCATCCGGACGGGCCGATCACGGCGCTGATCTCGTTACCGCTGATGTCCACGTTCACGTCCCGCACCGCTCGGAAGTCGCCGTAGTAGAAGTCCAGGGCGGTGATGCGGAACACGGCTTCGCCATGCGGCGCCTGATGAGGTTGCGACACTTGACCGACCTTGGGTCTGGGCGGCGCCGGAGGCGACTCGGTAGCCAACTCGCCCAAGTCAATCAAAGTTTCGGTCGGAGCGTTCGCCATCTGGTTCACCACCGGTGAAGGGAGGTCGGACTCAGGTCTTTGCACGGTCGATGTCCACCGCTACCACCGCCGCTCGTAGCGGTTCCGGACGAAGATGGCGAACGCGTTCATGGAGATCAAGATGGCGAGCAGGACCACGATAGCGGCAGCAGCCAGGACCCGGAACTCTTCTTGGGGGCGGGAGATCCAGTTGAAGATCTGAATGGGCAGGACGGTGAAGGGGCTGTCCAATCCCGTCGGGTTGAAGGTGAGGAACGTGAGACCGCCGAGCAGTATCAAGGGAGCGGCCTCCCCAATGGCGCGGGACAAGGCGAGGATGGAGCCCGTCGCGATTCCGGGGACGGCGCTCGGCAGCACCTGGCGTCGAATGGTCTGCCACTGCGTGGCGCCCAGGGCGTAGGCGCCAAGCCGGATCGAGTTGGGCACCGCCCGGATGGCTTCCCGGGAGGTGATGATCACGATCGGCAGAACGAGCAGGGCCAAGGTCAGGGAACCGGCGAGAACCACGAACCCCAGGTTGAGGGGCCCACGGGACAGGAACCCGAGACCGAGAATGCCGTAGACGATGGAGGGCACGGCGGCAAGGTTCTGGATGTTCACCTCGATTAGGCGGTTGTACCAGCGCGTGGTGTCGGCGTATTCCTCCAGGTACAGGGCGGCGGCGACGCCCACCGGTACGACCAAGAGCCCGCAGATGCCGACGACCCAGATCGTCCCGAAGATGGCCGAGCGGGCCCCGGCTCTCCTGGGACTGCTGGATGGAAACTCTCGAAACAGATCAATGTTGAGTCGTGGCAGTCCCTTGGTGACCACCTGGACAAGGAGGACGACCAGGCAGACGAGGCCGAGCCCCAGGCAACTGAGGAGGAACAGGTGGAAGGCTCGGCCCTTGATCCGGTCAGCGCCGGACCTCCGTTCCAGTACCGGTGACGTCATTCGTAGACCTCACGGAACCGACGGACCAGGCGGATGCTGAGGAAGTTCAAGACGAAGGTGACGGCGAACAGGGTAGAGCCGACCGCGAAGATCGTCTTGTACCCGGTGCTCCCGGTCGGTTGGTCACCGATGCCGGCTGCGGCAATGAACGCGGTAAGGGTCTGCATGCCTTCGGCGGGATTGAGCGACAGGTTCGGAGTGCCTCCGGCGGCGATGAGGACGATCATCGTCTCGCCCATGGCCCGAGAGATGGCAAGAACGAACGCGGCGACGATTCCCGAGAGGGCGGCTGGCAGCACCACTCGGGTTGACACCTGCATCTTGTTGCTCCCCAGCCCATAGGCACCCTGCCGCAACGACTGCGGTACCGCGGTCATGGCGTCCTCCGACAGCGACGCCACCGTGGGCAGGATCATGACGCCCATCACCAAGCCGGCGGACAAGGCGTTGAAGACTGTGGGGGCCTCGCCAGGCAGGAACCAGACATCCCGGAGCAGGGGTGTCACGAAGGTGAGGGCGAAGAATCCGTAGACCACTGTGGGAATGCCGGCCAGGATCTCGAGCAACGGCTTCAGGATGGCTCTTCTCCGACGTTGGGCGTACTCACTGAGGTAAATGGCGGCACCCAGGCCGAAGGGTATGCAGACGGCCAGTGCCACCAACGTCGTCACCAAGGTGCCCGTGACCAGGGGGAGCACGCCGAACTTGGCGTCGGCGAAGAGAGGTGCCCACTCCCGGGTGGTGAAGAACTCCACCACGCTGACCTCGGAGAAAAACTCCACCGTGGGCACCGCCAGCGAGCCGATGATGGCGACGGTCGTGCCTATCGAGAGGAAGCCACACAAGGCCAAGACCGACTTGATGACCTGCTCGCTGTAGCGAGGCCTAGAGGCCTGAAGGAGCGACTGCGATCCGAGCCCCAGGTCTGGCGATGCCGCGAGCTCAGGAGCAGTCACGGAACCGTTCAGCCGGTGGCGGCGGTGAGGCGGTCGACCTTCTGCTTCGATTGCGTCAGCTGCTGCTCGGTCAGCGGCACAAACTTGGCCTGCTCGGTGACTGCCCTGTTCTGATTGATGTAGAACTCGATGAAAGACTTGACCTCAGGCCTCTTGAGGGCTGCCGCCGAGGGGTAGATGAAGAGCGGCCGGCCCAGGGGCTTGTAGGTCCCGTTCTGCACCGTCTGCTCGGTCGGTGCCACACAGCCCTGGCCGCCATTGATCTCGACGCCCTTCACCTTGGTCGCGTTCTCGTTGAGATAGGAGAGCCCGAAGTAGCCCAAGCCCCCCTTGTTGCCGGCCACACCCTGAACCGTGACGTTGTCGTCTTCGGTGGCGCTGTAGTCGGTCCGGCTGGCGCCCTCCTTGCCGTTGATGGCCTCAGTGAAGTAATCGAACGTCCCCGAGTCGGTACCGGCTCCGAAGAGCGTCAGCTTCTCGTTGGGGAAGCTGGGATCGACCTGATTCCAGCTGGAGATCTTCGAGCCCGGCTCCCAGATCTTCTTGAGCTGCTCGACCGTGAGGCACTTGGCCCACGTGTTCTGCGGGTTGACCACCACCGACAGCCCGTCATTGGCGACAGCCACCTCCTCATAGCTGGTCCCCTTGGCCTTGCAGGCGTCGATCTCCTTCTGCTTGATCGGTCGGGACGCGTCGCTGATGTCTGTCTCACCGTTGCAGAACTTCTCGAACCCGCCGCCGGTGCCTGAGGTTCCGACGGTGACCTGGACGCCAGACTGCTGCTGGCGGAACTGCTCGGCCGCCGCCTCACTCAGAGGAGCCACCGTGCTCGACCCGTCGACGCGAATGACGCCGCTCAACTTCTCCCCGCCGCCTCCAGCACCGGTCTCCTCGTCATCTCCTCCACAGGCGGCGCCTATCAAGGCGAGCGCGAGCACTGCGGCAACCAGACGAATGGGCTGTAACCCGCGTACAAGCATGGTTGAACACCTCCTGAGGGTCGGTGCGATCTCGATGGCCGCAATTCAGACGCTAAGAGAGACGCCTGACGGTGCAAGGAACGACGGGTGAACAGCGTGTGAACGAACCTTGAAGCTTCGCCCGGGTGGTGGTAGCCCCGTAACGCGGTGGAGCTCGGCCGTCCCATCGAGTGACCTTTCGGCCTCCCGATGGTTCGAACCGAGCTCCAGCGATGTTGTACATCAACCGGGTTCCGGACGCAAGGGGAATTTTCGTCGTTCGGCCGGCGGCCGTGAACACTGACGCCTCCCCGGGCGGTGGCCGGGAAGGCTGATGGCGTCGGGCGGGCCTGGGTCAGGTCCGCAGCTGCTGGGCCAGGTAGAGAGGTTCGCCGATCTGACCGATGAGCTCCAGCTGGGTCTCGAGCCAGTCGGCGTGCTCCTCCTCGCCTGCCAGGATTCGCTCCAGTACCTGACTGGTGCCCTCGTCGCCGGCCGCTCGGCACTGGACGATCCCACGGTTGAGCCGCTCGATGGCGGCGCGCTCCAGATCGAGATTCACCCGGTGCTGCTCAGTGACGGTCTGGCCCACCATCACGGTGCCCATTCGCTGCAGATTGGGTAGGCCCTCGAGGTAGAGGATCCGCTCGATGAGCGCCTCGGCGTCACGCATCTCGTCGATGGACTCCGCCCGAAGGTGTTCGCCCAGGCGGGCGTAGCCCCAGTTCTCACACATCTTTGCCTGCACGAAGTACTGGTTGATGGCCGTCAGCTCGGCCGTCAGGGCATCGTTCAGCAACTCGATGAGCTCCGAGCTTCCCTTCATGCCTGGTCCTCCTCGCTCACCACCAGAGCATAGGACGCGAAGGTCCAGCTACCACCGCCAAGTCAGGCCGCCGGCGTGCAGTCCTCCTCGGGATGGATCATCGACGGCGACCCCGACAGCATGCGGGCCAGCAGGCGGTGGCAGCCCCCGCACCCAGCGCCAGCCTCGCAGGCGAGGCTCACGTCGGCCACATCTTTCGCTCCAGCGGCCACCGCGGCGCGCACCTGCGCGTCGGTCACTCCTTTGCACAGGCATACGTACATGTCAGTCGCTTCCTGCCAGCGCGGTCGACACGAGGTTGTGGTGGCGGCGAACGATGGTGGGAACGCCGCTGCGCCAGAGTCTCAGCGCCGTGCCCAGTGGGACTGAGCACTCGACGGGAAGGCGATGGGAAACGCCCACGACCGCACAACGGTGGCCATCGGCCAGGAGCTCCACCTTGACCCAGCTGATCCGGCGCAGCCCGAGATCCGGCGGGCCGGTGGTGCGGAGCCACCGGGGGCCCGCTGCGTCCGACGTTCGAGACCCAAGGCCAGAGAGCGGAGGATGGCCTTCCATCAATCCTTAGGCAACCCTAAGTCCAAGGCGCTGTCAAGAGGAGCGGCTGTTCCGGCACTTGATTGTTAGGGCTGCCTAATAGGAAGATGCTGGCATGCCAAAGGCAAAGGGGCGCGCGCTGGTGGCCTTGGCCCTAATGGTTTCAACCCTTGCCGGCTGCGGCGGCGGTGGCGGTGACGAGCTCGTCATCTACTCAGGCCGCAACGAGAAGCTCGTGGCGCCGATCCTCGAGCGCTTCGCCAAGAGAACGGGTGTCGACATCCGCGTCCGCTACGCCGACACCACCGAACTCACGCCCACGCTCCTGGAGGAGGGAGCGTCGAGCCGCGCAGACGTCTTCTTCAGCCAGGATGCCGGTGCCCTGGCCGCCTTGGCCGGCCGGGGCCGGCTGGCTCCGCTTCCCCAAGACGTGCTGGATCTGGTCGAGCCCCGGTTCCGAGACCCAAAGGGCCGTTGGGTAGGCGTGACCGGGCGAGCCAGGGTCATCTCCTACAACACGCAGCGCCTCGAGGAGGCCGACCTGCCGGCGAGCGTGTTGGACGTCGCCCGGCCGCAGTGGGCTTCGAGGGTGGGCTTCCCGCCCACGAACGCCTCCTTCGTGGCCTTCGTATCCGCTCTGGTCGAGCAGGTCGGCGCCGAGCGGACCCGGGCCTTCCTGGAGGGGCTCAAGGCTGGTGGCGCCAAGCGCTACGACAACAACGTCCTCGTCCTCGAGGCCGTGGCCAAGGGCGAGGTGGACCTGGGCCTGGTCAATCACTATTACCTCTACAACGAGTTCAAGGAACGCCCCGGCGCACCGGTGGCCAACCACTTCCCAGGCCAAGGCCCAGGCGGCGAGGGGACCTTCGTGAACGTGGCCGGGGGGGCCATCGTGGCCGGGACAGACCAGGATGAGGCGGCCCGGAGGTTCGTGCGCTTCCTGCTCGAGGAGGAGGCTCAGACCTACTTCAGGGACCAGACCGCCGAGTACCCCCTTCGGCCGGGTACCACCCCCATCCCCGAACTTCCGCCCCTCGAGAGGCTGCGCACCATAGACGTGCCTCTCGAACGCCTCGGCCGTGACCTGGAGGCCTCTCAACAGCTGCTCCGAGAGGTGGGGCTCACCTGAGCGCTCGCCGCGCGGTCCGACCGCCGCTGATACTGGGCTTCCTGGCCGTCACGGTGGCCGTTGCCATGGTGCTGCCGCTGGCTCATTTGGGCCTGCGGGCCGCCGGGGGAGAGGACCCGCTGGGCCAGGTGCTCACCTCGAGGGTGCTGGACCTGGTCATCGACACGCTGAGCCTGGCCGTGGCGGTCACCGTGCTGGCCGTGCTGGTCGGGGTGGGCATCGCCTGGCTGGTGGAGCGCAGCGACCTGCCGGGGCGGCGGATCCTCGGGGTCGCCGCTGCTCTTCCTCTGGTAGTGCCGACCTACGTTGGCGCCCTGGCCCTCCTGGCCGCCGTGGGACCACGGGGGCTGGCCTGGGAGATGCCCGCCATCATCGGGTTCTGGGGGGCCACCGCGGCGTTGACCCTGTCGACCTATCCCTACGTGCTGTTGCTCGCCCGAGCCGTGCTCCGCTCCGCCGATCCTTCCCTCGAGGAGGCGGGGAGGGCTCTCGGTGACACGCCGTGGTCCAGCTTCCGCCGGGTGCTGCTGCCTGGGCTCCGCCCGGCCATCGCGGCCGGGGGGCTGTTGGTATTCCTATACGTCCTGAGCGACTTCGGAGCGGTGTCGATCATGCGCTTCGATACCGTGACCCGAGCGATCTACGTGGAGTACCGCTCCTCGTTCGACCGAGCCCGCCCGGCCCTGCTAGGGCTGGTGCTGGTGGCCTTGACCCTGGCCGTGGTGGCTGCCGAGCTGCGCCTTCGGGGCCGCCCGGCCCCGACTCCGGTGGTGGCCGGGCGGCGTCCCGCTCCGCTGACACCTCTCGGACACTGGCGCTGGCCGGCCGCCGTGGGCGTCGGGGTGATCGTCTTTGCTGGAATCGGCATACCTGTGGCCGTGCTGGGCTACTGGTCCATCGTGGGCTCGAGCGGAGCCGACAGCGCATCGGTGATCGCTCGTGCCGCTCTGATCTCGGCTCAGGTCTCGATCATGGCCGCCGTCCTGGCTGTGGTCGCGGCCCTGCCGGTTGCCGTCCTGGCCGTGCGCCACCGCAGCCGTTTGTCCCGGGCCGTGGAGGTGTTGGCGCTGTCCGGTTATGCCCTGCCGGGCCTCGTCATCGCTTTGGCCATGGTCTTCTTCGCAGCCCGTTTCCTGCCCGGCCTCTACCAAACGCTGGCCATCCTGGTGTTGGCGTACTTGGTGCGGTTCCTGCCTGAGGCGCTGGGCTCGGTGCGCTCGTCGCTGCTCCAGGTCGATCCTGCCCTCGAAGAAGCGGGCCGTTCACTGGGCCGCTCCCGCCTCTCCGTCGCCTGCAGTGTCACCTTTCCTCTCATGAGGGGCGGCCTGCTGGCAGGGGCGGCGCTGGTGTTCCTCACCGCCATGAAAGAGCTTCCGGCCACCTTGCTCTTGCTCCCCGCCGGCTACGACACCTTGGCCGTGCGGGTGTGGACCTCGGCGTCGCAGGGCCTCTACGCCCAAGCTGCCCCCGCCGCCCTCATCCTCGTCGCCGTCACCGGAGTTGTCCTTTGGCCGCTTTGGGGGTTGGCCGGCCGACGCCGCCTGCTTGGAGCGGCCCCCGAGGTGTCGGCGGCGTGAGCGCCGGCGTAGAGCTTCGGGGCGTGAGCAAGGCCTTCGGTCCCGTGCAGGCCGTGCGCGACGTTGACCTGTTGGCTCGGAGTGGGTCCCTCACCGCCCTTCTCGGTCCGAGCGGCTGCGGCAAGACGACCACGCTGCGCCTGATCGCCGGCTTCGAGGCGCCCGATTCAGGACACGTGGCCGTTGCCGGTCAAACGGTGGCCGGTGTCGGGGTGTGGGTAGCGCCCGAGCGGCGCAGAGTGGGGATGGTCTTCCAGCACCTGGCCCTCTTCCCTCACCTCGACGTGGCCGGGAACCTGGCCTACGGGCTCCCTGAGCTGGACCGTCGGGCGCGGCGGGCCCGCGTGGGCGAGCTGTTGGAGCTGGTGGGCCTCAGCGGCTACGAGAGGCGCTACCCAGACGAGCTCTCGGGTGGGCAGGCCCAGCGGGTGGCGGTGGCCAGGGCCCTCGCTCCTCGCCCCGCCGTCCTGGTGCTGGATGAGCCCTTTTCCAGCCTGGACGTGGGGCTCAGGGGCGAGTTGCGGGGCGAGGTTCGCCGCATTCTCGCCGCCGAGGGGGTCACCGCCGTGTTGGTGACCCATGACCAGGAGGAGGCTCTGAGCCTCGGCGACGAGATCATGGTGATGCTGGACGGCAGAGTTGCCCAGGTGGGCACCCCCGACGAGCTGTACAGGCGGCCGGCGACGCCGGAGCTGGCAGCCTTCCTGGGCGAGGCCAATTTCATAGCGGGCGAAGCCCGAGGCGGGTGGATGGAGACCGATCTGGGTGCCCTTCGGGTAGATGCCGGAGACGGCCAGCGGCTGGCCCTGGTGCGCCCCGAGGATCTCCAACTGTCTGAGCTCGACGACGGCCTCGGGCGGGTGGTTGACGTCGAATACCACGGCCATGACCAGATGGTCACCGTGCTCGGGCCCTTCGGCGGGCAACTTCGGGTCCGGCTCCAAGGACACAGGCGCCTGCAGCCCGGGGTTCGGGTACAGGTGCGCTACGCCAGCGATGAGGTCATGACCTTCCCCGTGTCCGACAGCAAGGCGCCGGCCCAGGCCTTCCCGATCCAGGCGTCTTCGCCGGCGCAATGAGCCAGTCAAAAACGAAGCGATCCAACGAGGAAAGGAAGTGCATGCGACGAATGGGGTTGGTCGTGGTGGTGGTCGCGCTTGCCCTGGCGGGCTGCGGTGACGGAGAGGACCGCCCGGGGACGGTTACCCCGGAGGGCTCCGGATCAGGAACAGGGACCGGCTCGGCCTCCGGCACGCAGACCGGGTCGGCGTCGGGGACCGGCCCCGCGGCGCCCGCCTTCACGGAGGCGGACGCCAACAGCGTTGTCGACGTGGCCCTGCAGGACTTCAGCTTCGTGGGCATCCCGGCGACGGTGAAAGGACCCAAGGTCTTCTTCAAGGCAAGCAACAGGGGACCGGCCGACCATGAGCTCGAGATCCTCGACGCCAGCGGCAAAGCGTTGGGTGAGGTCGAGGCCATGCCAAACGGCAAGTCCGGCGCCTTGGCTGTAGAGCTGAAGCCGGGGACCTACACGGCGCAGTGCCTGGTCGAGACCGGCGGCAAGACCCATGTCGAGTTGGGCATGAAGACGTCCTTCCAAGTGACCTAGCCCCCCTCGGAGTCGGAGCCCGACGGCGGGGTCCGCCCGGAGCTGGCGACCGGACAGGTGGAGGGGCTCAGCAGCTGTACGTTGAGAGGGCGCAGCGGGTCACTCCGCCACCTTCTCGTCCTGGGTCACGCCCAGCATGGTGAGCACAGCGGCGCTGTTCAAAGCTGTACGGCCGGTCTTGGCCTGACCGGAGGCGAAGGCGGCGGTGATGGCCTTGTCGGAGTCGGCTGCCGCTTTGGCCACCTCGGGCTGGATCCCCACGTAGAAGGTCTCACCCTCGGCCCGAGTCACGGCGTCACCCTTGGTGTCGAGATACTTGAAGGTGGCCAGGTAGAAGGCGTAGTCCAGAGCGGCCTCAGTGCTCTCGATGGCGGATTCGAGCTTGGCGACGTCGCCCGCCTTGGCCGCTGTCTGCGCCTCGACAAGGGCCGCGATGACGGCTTCGTGGACCTTGCCCTCCTTCTTGAAGTCAGCGGCCCGTTTCGCCGCTGTCGACGCTGGGCCCTGCCCCTCGGCGGTGTAGAAGGCCCACGCCTCGTCCACGTTGTGGGGCGCACCCGCGGCGGGCTCGATCTTGCCATCGCGGGCCTTCTTGACAGCGGCTTGGAGCTCGGCAAGCACCTTGCGCTCGAGGATCACGGTGATGCCCTTGTCCACCTTCTGTCGCCGAATGGCGTCGGAAGCGCCGGTGGCAGTGCCCGCCCCCCTGACGGCGTCGCGGAGCAACGTTGTCGCCGGGTCGTCCGGAGCAAGGCTGGCCAGGGACCGGAGCCCGGCATCTTTCTTGGAGTTCTTGCCCTCGGCGAAGATCTTGCTGATGGTGGCCCAGTCGACCGCTCCGCCCGACTTGGCGGGCTCGAGGAGTGCACGTATCTCCGCCGCGTCCCGCCCGACAGCGGCGTGGGTGCTCACGTCCGAGACCGGCGTGTACCCGTCCGCGGTCCGGCTGGCGCCGCTGGCGGTTGTGCTGGGCGCCTCGGAGACGGTGTCCTCCTCCGATCCGCAGGCGGCGGTTACCAACGTCGCCATCACGGCCAGCGCCGCCATCCGTCCTCTTTGCATTGGGAGGCCCTTCTCTTGGGTTAGGTGTTCACAACTCTACAGGTTAGGTAACCCTAACTAGAGGTGTGACGCAGCGCCAGCCCCGGGCGCCCTGACGTCAACTCGAGCCGTCACTGACCGGGAGGGACCGGCTGAGTGCGCCTTACGGTTCTCCGGCCAGTCTCATCTGGATGAAATCAGGGTTCGAGAGCCCTTCGAAGCAGCGTCAGGCGCTCGGGCACCACGGCGTACCAGATCCAGCGGCCGCGCTTGTCACCGACGATGAGGCCGGCCTCGCTCAGCACCTTCAGGTGATGGCTGACAGTGGGCTGGCTGCGCCCGACCGGCACCACGAGCTCGCAGGCACACACCTCGCCCGCCGGCGCGCTGGCCAGGAGGCTGAGCAGTCGCAGCCGCACCGGATCACCCAAGGCGGCGAAGGCGCGAGCCAGGTCACCGGCCTCCGTCTCGCTGAGGGGAGCGGCCAGAACGTTGGGGCAACATTCCTTGCCGGCCTGTGCTGTCCTCACCACTGGCTCATCCTTTGCATTGACAGCTGTCGATGCGTCGAGTATTCCATGTATCGATTCACGTCAATATACAGGAGGCAACCGTGCCCTATGCAGCGGGATCCCGTGTGCAGTTGGCCTTGAACGTCAGCGACCTCGACCGGGCGGTGACGTTCTACTCGAAGCTGTTCGACACCCAGCCGGCCAAGCGGCGTCCCGGCTACGCCAACTTCGCGGTGGACGACCCTCCGCTCAAGCTGGTGCTCTTGGAGGGTGCGGGAAGTGGCAACAGGCTCAACCACCTCGGGGTGGAGGTTGCCGCGCCCGAGGCGGTGGCGGCCGCTGAGCAGCGACTGTCGGCTGAGGGCCTGCCGACTGCCACCGAGGACCAGGTGGCCTGCTGCTATGCCTTGCAGGACAAGGTGTGGGTGGACGATCCCGATGGCACCCCGTGGGAGGTGTACACGGTCCTGGCTGACGTGGACGCCCCGCCTGGGCGTCTGCGCAGCGTATGCGGTCCCGAGGCCTGCACCGCGCCTTGATGCTCGCCCGCAGGTCCCTGGCCGAGTTCCTGGGCACCGCCTTGCTGCTGCTGGCGGTGGTGGGATCGGGGATCGCGGCCGAGCGCCTGACACCCGACGTCGGGCTCCAGCTTCTAGTCAACGCGCTGGTCTCCGGCGCAACCCTGGCGGCCGTCATCCTGGCGGTGGGCCCGGTGTCGGGCGCGCACCTCAACCCGGTCGTCACCCTCGCCGACCGGGTCTTCGGTGGGCTGGACAACCGCGAGGCGGGTGCCTACGTGGCCGCTCAGATGACCGGCGGTATCGCCGGAACCCTCATCGCCAACCTCATGTTCTCCCTCCCCTCCGTGGAGCTGTCCACCAAGAGCCGCAGCTCGGCAGGGCTCTGGCTCGGCGAGGTGGTCGCCACCTTCGGCCTGGCCCTCGTGATCTTCGGCGCGGTGCGGTCCGGCCGGCGAACGGCAGCGCCCTTTGCGGTCGGCTCCTACGTATTTGCCGCTGTGCTCTTCACTTCCTCCACCAGCTTCGCCAACCCGGCGGTGACGCTGGCTCGCACGCTCAGCGACACCTTCACCGGAATCGCTCCGGCATCGGTGGCGCCGTTCATCCTCGCCCAGGTAACTGGTGGAGCCATGGCCGTGGTTGTCATCCGCACCCTGTACCCCGCCATGGAAGAGGCCGCCGGAGACGTGGTGATGCCCCGCCAAGACGAGAAGGAAGTAAGAACATGAATGCCGACTCTCCAGAATTCCGCCAGCCTCTGGGAGACGTGTGCCGCCGCCTCGGGGAGGAGTTCGCCGGAGTCTTCTCGGCGGAGACGGTCGAGCGCTACATCGATGACTCGCTCGAGCGTTGGCGCCATGCCCGCATCACCGCGTACCTCCCGCTCATCATCGAACGCTTCTCCAGGGAGCGCCTGCGCGCCCTGGCCAAGACAGAAGGGAACATTGTGTCGAACGTCCCCGAGGTGCTGTTCGTCTGCGTTCACAACGCCGGCCGTTCGCAGATGGCGGCCGCTCTGCTCGACCACCATGCCCAGGGTCAGTGTCCAGGTGCGCTCGGCGGGCAGCGCCCCCGCCGACGGGATCAACCCGGTCGTGGCCGCTGTCATGGGCGATTGGGGCATCGACCTGTCCAAGGAGTTTCCCAAGCCGCTGACCGACGAGGTGGTACGGGCCGCCGACGTGGTGATCACCATGGGCTGCGGCGACGCCTGCCCCATCTATCCCGGCAAGCGCTACCTGGACTGGGACCTGGACGACTCGGCAGGCAAGTCCGCAGATGAGGTCGTACCCGTCCGGGACGAGATCGACCGACGGGTGCGCGAGCTGCTGACCGAGCTCGTGCCCGAGGGCTGAGGGAGGGCGTAGCGGCGAACGCTGTGACTCTTTGCCTCGGGTTCACCGGTCGTGTCCTTCATCGCCATGTCCGGTTCAAGGTCCCTCTCTAGCTTGCCGTTCGTTCGCAATCCAGGGGAGGCAACTCAGTGACCGACATCGTCGACAGGCGGGCGTTCCTCAAGCGATCTGCAGCGACGGCGGGCGGCGCCGTCGTGGCCACCTCGGCCCTGCAGCGGCTGACCGAGCACGCGGCCATGGCCGCACCGAACGACGTCAGGGGCAGGCGCGGTGACCGGGGCCGGGACCGGCGCCGGCAGGTCGAGCAGAGCCCCGGCTACGGACGGCTCGAGCGGATGGCTGACCAGCGGGGCGTGGATGTCCTGGCCCTTCCGGTGGGCTTCTCCTACGTCACCTTTGGATGGACGGGGTCGGAACTGAAGAGCGAGCCCGGCGTACATGCCCGCAGCCAGGACGGCATGGGCAGCTTCCCCGGTCCGGACGGCACCACCCGGCTCATTCGCAACCACGAGATCCGAACTGCGTCCGGTGACGCCAAACTCGGTGTGCCGCCCAACGGCATCGCCAAGTACGACCCCCTCGCCAACGGCGGCTGCATCACCATCGACTTCGACACCAGGGGGAAGGAGCCGGTGAGAGAGTTCGCCAGCATCGCCGGCACGCACGTCAACTGCGCCGGCGGCGTGGCCTATGGCGCCGCGGGGTGGATCACCTGCGAGGAGACGACCGCCGACACCAGGCAGAAGTACGCCAAGAAGCACGGCTATCCATTCTTCGTCCCCGCCACCGATGACGGCAAGCAGAGGCATCCGAGGCCGCTCACGGCCATGGGCCGGTTCGCCCACGAGGCGGTGGCTGTCGACCCCCGCAGCGGCGTCGTCTACGAGACCGAGGACGCCGGCAACGACAGCGGCTTCTACCGGTTCATCCCCAGGGATCCGGCCAACCTGGGCTACGGCGGAAGCCTGCAGATGCTGGCGGTCAGGAACGCCCGGAACTACGACACCATCCGCAACCAGCAGGTGGGAGCAAGGCTGGCGGTGGACTGGGTGACCATTCCCAACCCCGATCCCGACCTGGCTGCCTACGGCACGTCGGTGTTCGACCAGGGCGCCGACGCCGGTGGGGCCCGGTTCAACCGGCTCGAGGGCATCTGGTGGGACGACTTCCGCCAGACGGCGTTCTTCAACTCGACCGCGGGCGGCAATGCCGGCTACGGCCAGGTGTGGGAGTACGGGCCGGGCAGGAACCCCAACCAGGGCGGCGAGCTCTACCTGCGCTTCGAGTCCCCGGGCTGGACCGTGCTCGACAGCCCCGACAACCTGAACGTCACTCCTCGCGGCGGCATCCTCCTGTGCGAGGACGAGGCCACCGGAGGCGACAACGAGTTCCACCCGCTGGCTCCCGATCTTGAGAGCGTCAACCGGCTCATCGGCCTCGACGCCGCCGGCCGGCCCTTCGAGTTCGCCGTCAACGTCCTCAACGACTCCGAGCTGGCGGGCGCCTGCTGGAGCCCCGACGGGCAGGTGCTCTTCGTCAACATCTTCGGCGAGGGCGCTCCGGACACCGGGATGACGTGCGCCATCTACCCGCCTGCCAGCGGCTGGGGATCGCGCCTCCTCTAGGTCACTACGGCCCGGAGGAGCGACCGTCGCCGACGCCTGCACGTCGCGATCACGGCCACCAAGGCGACGGCCAGGCCACCGATCGCCATGTAGCGAGAGAGCAGGCCGAACACCGCCTCGAGCGGCGACGCCAAGGCCTGGCCTACGGCGTACACCGCCAAGAGGTAGGTCAGTGTGCCGGCGACGTCGGCGACGCCGACGAGGGTTGGCGACAGGCGACAGC
>JADDQT010000338.1 GCA_016781225.1 Actinomycetota bacterium | reverse complement strand
CGCCTCCGGAGTGGTGCGAGCCCCGCCCAGCGTCCCGATGAGCGTCGTCGGCCAGCCGTTGGCGATGAGCACAGCCTGCAACAGATGGGTGGTGGTGGTCTTGCCGTTGGTGCCGGTGACGCCCACCACCATCATGCGATGGGAGGGGTCGCCGTGGAGGGCGGCGGAGATCGGTGCCATGGCGGCGCGGGCATCGCCGACCTGCACCTGCACCACGTCCAGAGGGAGCACCCGCTCGACCAGCAGCGCCACAGCGCCGTTCCGCACAGCCTGGGCGGCGTGGTCGTGGCCGTCCGTGACAGTGCCCGGAAGGCAGCAGAACAGCGAACCTGGCTGAGTGCTCCTGGTGTCGTGGCTCACGGAGCTCACGTCGACCCCGGAAGGGTCGCCGTGCCTGGCGAGGACCTCGACGCGGCCCAGGAGTCGATCGAGCCGCATGGGCGATGACCTCGGGATTGCAGCGGCACCAGCGCCGCTCAGGCGGCCGGCTTGGAGCGGTTTGACGCTGGCAGCGTAGTGGGGACGGGGTTGGTGCCGGGGCTGGGCTCGCGGCCCGCACCGGGCTTGGCGGGGGCGGTTTGGGCCGGCCCGGGCCCCGAAGTCGGGTTCTGGCCGGGGGCAGAGGTTGCCGGTACCTCGTCGCCACCCGCCTCGCCCACGCCCTGGGCGTCGTCGGGCGAGACCTCCGGTACCCCGGCCGCCGCCGGCGACGCTGCCGGCGGCGGCGGGATACGGAACTGGCGCAGGCCGTAGCGCGACACGGCTGCGAACACTGGTGCGGCGACGATGCCTCCGAAGATGGGTGTGGGCTCGTCGAGGATCACGATGGCCGACAGCTCGGGGCGCTCCGCGGGCACGAAGCCGGCGAAGCTCGAGACGTAGGCCCCCTCCTGGTAGCCCCTTGCGCCTTCGAGGGGCTTGCGGGCAGTTCCCGTCTTGCCCGCGACGGTGTAGCCGTCGATGGCCGCGAGCTTGCCCGTCCCCACCCGGACGACCTCGGAGAGCATGGCGGTGACCTGCTGGGACGTGCGGGCGGAGATCACCCGGCGGCGGTCCGACGCCGGCGTGGGTTGGGGCCGGCCGTCGCTGCTCACCGTGGCCTTCACCAGCTTGGGCGCCACGTACTCGCCGCCGTTGGCCACAGTGTTGTAGGCGGCGAGCATCTGCATGCCCGTCACCGCCACCCCCTGGCCGATCGGCACCGTGCCGATGGACGTGCCCGACCACTTGCCCGGGTCGAGGAGGATGCCGCTCGACTCGCCGGGGAAGGCCAGTCCCGTCTTCTTGCCGAAGCCGAAGTCGCGCAGGTAGCGGTCGATGCGGTCCTTGCCCAGCTTCTGGCCGATCATGATCGAGCCCACGTTGGACGAGTTGGCCATCACCTCGGTGATCGACCAGCTCTCCACCGGATGCGGGTCGTGCTCCTTGAAGACGTGGTCGGCGACCTTGATGGTGCCGGGCACCGACATCTCGTCCTCCGGACGCACGACTCCCTCCTCCAGGGCGCCGGAGATGGTGATCATCTTGTTCACCGAGCCCGGCTCGTAGACGTTGGTGAGGGCCATGTTCCTGTCGGCGGGCCGGGGAGCACCGCTCTTGGGGTCGGTGGCCAGGTTGGCGAGGGCCAGCACCTCCCCCGTGCGCGTCTCCATGACGATGGCCATCCCGCCCTTGGCCTTGGAGGTCACGATCTGCCCGGCGAGGGCCCGCTCGGTCTCGTGCTGCATGGACCGGTCGATGGTGAGAACGAGGTCGTCGCCCCGGGCCGACGGACGCGACTGGCGAAGGCCGCCCGGGATGGCCCTGCCGTCGGGATCCTGCTCCAGGATGATCTTGCCGGGCCGTCCCGCCAGGCGCTTGTCGAACTGGGTCTCCAGGCCCGACAGCCCCTCGTTGTCGAGACCCACCCGGCCGAGAAGTGGCGCGGCCAGGTCACCGGCGGGGAGGAAGCGCTCCGGTTCGTCGATGACGTCGATCCCCGGCAGCGCCAGGTCCCGCACCTGCCTGGCGACGGCGTCGTCGACCTTGCGCGCAAGGTAAACGAACGACGACTCCCGGGTCAGGCGGTCCTGCAGCTCGCCGACGCTCTGGCCGAGGACGGGCGCCAGGGTCTTGGCCATGCCCAGGGGGTCCTGCACGGTGCGGGAATCAGCGGTGACGGTGGACTGGCGCACGGTGAGCGCCAGGTC
>JADDQT010000337.1 GCA_016781225.1 Actinomycetota bacterium | reverse complement strand
AGGCCCAGCTCGTAGCCCGCTCGATGAGCTCGCCGAACCGCTCCGTGTAGAGCCTCTCCAGATTATGTAGGCCAGACTGATGAAAGGCGTTGAGAGTCTGCGCCGCCAAGTTGTTCGTCACGAGATAGGCTTGCGGGTCAATGGACGACACCATATTTTCGCGGACCCTAGCGAGGCTCTCTAGCTGGTCGGCTCGGAGTTGCGCAAGAGGCCCCATTTGCGCTTCCGCAATCCTATCCCTCATGTTCCCTATCTCTGATCGCTCGAGGCCCGCTTGTAGTTCGCTCACCCTTTTCGCGGCGTCCAGAACGCCCGAACGCTCCAACCTTTCTGCTGTGTCCAGGATGCCAAAGTCCTTGAGCCTCTGCGCTGTGTCATAGACGCCGGAGCGTTCGAGCTCTTCCGCTACGCTCAAGACGCCAGACCGCTCTAGGTTTTCGAGTATCCGTTGATAATTGTTGTGGTCCAACTCGGCTCTTTCCTTATTCCCAGTTTACTAGTCCTCTTGGCTATCTGGCTGCTCTCCCACGAGTGTAATGCGAGTGGAGTCGGATGACACTAGTGACCTTGGGACTGAGGCGGATACCTCGACAGAAGCTCTTGGAGGTGGGCACGACCCGACACCGATTAGGCAGGTGATGGGTGGGTAGGGTGCTGGATGCGGACATCCGAGAACACGCCTTCTAGAGAGACCGTCTGGAAATTCCGATAAGACGCCAGAGTGGTGCCCCGCGAGTCGGTGATCAGAGTCAAAGAAGCCTTATTTAGAGGCTGTGTGCTACCCACCACCCACTGTTGTGGAGGTCTCCGGGTATTTTCCAGACAGTCTCTCCACGCTGGACTTTGGCCATTTGTGAGCGAAAAAGATAGGGTACGCTCGTCACCAGTCCGCTCAAAGAGAGGTGATCGAAGTGCGTACCCTACCGACCACGATGATACAAGCGCTGGCCCCGTTCGCGCCACTTTTCTCAAAGCGCGTCTGGGCTCATGTTCAGGTGCTTCTGGCGGGAACCATACTCGCTCCGGGCAAGAGAACCGTAACCTCCGCCCTGCGAGCGGTAGGTCTAGAGGAGGAACGGCAGTTCTGCCGCTACCATCGGGTGCTTAACCGTGCCGCCTGGTCCGGTAAGGAGGCGGCTCGCGTGCTGCTGGGGTTGCTCGTGGAGGCTCTCGTCCCCGATGGACCGCTGGTCCTTGGCGTCGATGAGACGTTGGAACGCCGCCGGGGGAAGAAGATCGCTGCAAAGGGAGTCTACCGAGACCCGCTGCGCTCAACCCGCGAGCGCTTCGTAAAGACGAGCGGCCTGAGATGGATCTGCGTGGTGCTTTTGGCGGAGGTTACGTGGGCTTCTCGGGTTTGGGCCCTGCCGTTTCTCTCAGTGTTGGCCCACTCAGAGCGTTACGCCAAAGAGCAGGGCAAGCGGCACAAGAAGCTGACCGATTGGGCGTGGCAGCTGCTTCTCTTGGTGAGACGCTGGTACCCAGAGCGAGAGATAGTAGCCGTCGCTGATCGCACCTACGCCTCTCTCAAGCTGCTCGACCGCTGCCGACGTTTGAGAAACCCGATCACCTTCATTACCCGCTTGCGCTTAGATGCTGCTCTTTACGAACCAGCTCCACCACGCCACCCCGGCCAGATGGGAAGACCTCGCCTCAAAGGCGAACGGCTGCCGAACCTCTCGGCCGTTGCCGAAGATCCTTCCACTGTCTGGAGGACCATCACGCTGACCAACTGGTACGGCAAAGAAAAACGTTTGGTAGAGGTGGTCTCGGATACCGCTGTTTGGCACAGCACGGGCTTGCCCGCCGTGCCGTTGCGTTGGGTGCTGATCCGAGACCCCCAAGCAGAGTTCAGAACCCAGGCGCTCCTTTGCACCGATCTTCGTGCCGACCCGAAGCGGATCATCTCCTGGTTTGTTATGCGCTGGCAGATGGAGGTTACCTTTCAAGAGGTACGCCAGCGCTTGGGATTTGAGACGCAGAGGCATTGGTCCGAAAGAGCAATCCAGAGGACCGCTCCTGCGCTGTTGGCCTTGTTCTCTGTGGTCACGCTGTTCGCTCATCAGCACATGACCAAGAGTGCGCAGACAGTAAGACGAACGGCCTGGTACCGCAAGAGCTATCCGACCTTCTCTGACGCTTTGGCGTTGGTGCGCAAGGAGTTGTGGGCTCAGGAGGAGACTTTCTGCGGGTCACTGCGGGAGGCCGACACACTAAAAGTTCCAAGGCAGTTCGTAGAACGGTTAACCGACGCGCTCTGCTACGCAGCGTGAATGGCCAAAGTCCAG
>JADDQT010000091.1 GCA_016781225.1 Actinomycetota bacterium | reverse complement strand
CAAGGCAGGAGGCGCTCGTTCGAGCGGCACTGCAGGCGCGGCCTCGGGCCGCTCCTCCAAGGCCACCACCGCCCCGGCCGGCCCGTCGGCGGGGAGCGCGACCAAGGCCAACCGCCCTCCGCCCCGCCCCCGCAAGAAGGGCAAGCGCCGGTAAGGGAACGGCGACGAACTACTTGCATACTTCTGTGACCTTCAGCAGGGATAATGGTTCCAATTCGTGCAAGTAGTTCGTCGCCGTTCCCTTACCGATCGTCCGCGGAGGCCGCACTACCATCGACCCATGGTGACGGAGGCCGGCTGGTTGAAGGACCACGTCCGGGACATCCCCGACTTTCCCGAGCCAGGCGTCACCTTCAAGGACATCACACCCTTGCTCGGGAACGAGGAGGCTTTCCGCTTCTGCATCGACGCTCTGGTCGACCAGCTGGGCGGCCGTTCGGTCGACCGCGTCCTCGGCATAGAGGCTCGAGGCTTCATCCTCGCCGCGCCCATCGCCTACCGGCTTGGGGTCGGCTTCGTGCCCGTGCGCAAGGCGGGCAAGCTGCCGTGGGAGGTGGAGAAGGAGGAGTACGTCCTCGAGTACGGCACCGACCTGCTGGAGATCCACGGCGACGCCGTCCATCCCGGGGAGCAGGTGCTGATCGTCGACGACGTGCTCGCCACCGGCGGTACGGCCGCGGCTGCCGTGCGGCTGGTGGAGAAGTTGGGAGGCCGGGTGGCCGGCATCGGCTTCGCCCTGGAGCTGGCCTTCCTCGAGGGGCGCTCACGACTGGAGGGCCATCGGGTGACGTCCCTCCTCGGCTACGAGTAGCCATGGCCACCACGCACCGGGTCGCCGCCCACCAGGCCGCCGACCCGGCCGCCACCGACCAGGTGCGTGTGGCGCCATGGCGACCGGAGCTGGAGCCCGGCACTCCCGGTACCGGCGCGGTGGTGAACGCCTACCTGTCCCTCCATCCCGGTGCCGACGCCGGGCTCATAGAGCGGGCTTTCGAGATCGCCCGCGAAGCTCACAAGGACCAGCGCCGGAAGTCGGGCGAGGCCTACATCCACCACCCCCTCGCCGTGGCCACGGTGGTGGCCGAGCTTGGGCTGGACGACGTCACCATCGCCGCCGCCCTCCTGCACGACGCCGTCGAGGACACCGGCGTCTCCCTCGATGACCTGACCGCCGACTTCGGGCCCGCGGTGGCCGCCATCGTGGACGGCGTCACCAAGCTGGAACGGGTCCGCTTCGACTCGAAGGAGGCCCAGCAGGCCGCGTCCATGCGCAAGATGCTCGTCGCCATGGCCAAGGACTGGCGGGTCCTCATCATCAAGCTGGCCGACCGCCTGCACAACATGCGCACCCTCGCCGCCATGCCCGAGCACAAGCAGCAGCGCACGGCCCGGGAGACCCTGGACATCTACGCGCCGTTGGCCCACCGCCTCGGCATCCAGGAGGTGAAGTGGCAGCTAGAGGACTTGTCCTTCGCCACGCTGCACCCCAAGCGCTACGCCGAGATCGAGCAGATGGTGGCCCAGCGGGCGCCCGAGCGCGACCTCTACCTGGCGCAGGTGCTGGACGAGGTGAGAGGCCGCCTGGCCGAGCTGCGCATCGAGGGCGAGGTCACCGGCCGGCCGAAGCACCTGTGGTCCATCTACGAGAAGATGGTCGTGAAGCGCAAGGAGTTCGACGAGATCTTCGACCTGGTGGGGATGCGCGTCCTGGTGGAGTCCGTGAAGGACTGCTACGCCGCCCTCGGCTCCCTCCACTCCACCTGGAACCCGGTGCAGGGCCGCTTCAAGGACTACATCGCCATGCCCAAGTTCAACCTCTACCAGTCCCTCCACACCACCGTGGTGGGCCCCCTGGGAAAGACCCTCGAGGTCCAGATCCGCACCCGGGAGATGCACCATCGCGCTGAGTACGGCATCGCCGCCCACTGGAGCTACAAGCAGAAGGCGTCCTCGGCGGACATCGCCTGGCTCAACCGCATCGTGGACTGGCAGCAGGAGACGGCAGACCCGGCCGAGTTCCTGGAGACCCTGAAGCTCGACCTCGAGCAGGACGAGGTGTTCGTCTTCACGCCCAAGGGCGACGTGGTCACGCTGCCGATGGGCGCCACGCCGGTGGACTTCGCCTACTCCATCCATACCGAGGTGGGGCACCGCTGCATCGGCACCCGGGTCAACGGGCGCCTCTCGCCGCTCGACTCGAAGCTGCAGTCCGGCGACACCGTCGAGGTCTTCACCTCGAAGGTGCCGAGCGCCGGTCCGTCCCGGGACTGGCTGCGGATCGCCGTCACCCCTCGGGCCAAGAACAAGATCCGCCAGTGGTTCTCGCGCGAGCGGCGAGAGGACGCCATCGAGGCCGGCCTTGACGAGCTGACCAAGGCTTTTCGCCGGGAAGGCCTGCCGGCGCAGAAGCTGTCCACCTCGCCGGTGCTGGCGCAGGTGGCCGAGGCCATGAACTACGTGGACGGCGAGGCCTTCCACGCCGCCATCGGCGAGGGTCACGTGTCGGCCAAAGCGGTTGCGCAACGGGTGGCCCGTGAGCTGCGCGGCGGCGACCACGAGGAGCAGCTCCCCTCCACCGCCCGTCGGCCGCGCCGCTCTCGCGGCAGCCAGGGCGTGGGCGTGCACATCGAGGGTCTGGACGACCTCATGGTCCGCCTGTCCCGCTGCTGCACACCGGTCCCCGGCGACGAGATCATCGGCTTCGTCACCAGGGGCCGGGGCGTGTCGGTGCACCGGTCGGACTGCGCCAACGCCTCCTCTCTCTCGGCCGGAGACGCCGAACGCCTCATCGAGGTCGAATGGGACCGGGCGCCCGCAGGCATGTTCGTGGCCTCCATCGAGGTCAAGGCCCTCGACCGGGAGCGGCTCCTGGCCGACGTCACCGCCTCGGTGTCCGAGCACCACCTCAACATCCTCACCAGCTCCAGCCAGACGGGAGCCGACCGGGTGAGCCGCATGCGCTTCGAGTTCGAGCTGGCCGACCCCGCTCATCTCGAGTCGCTGCTCGACTCCATCAAGGGCATCGACAGCGTCTACGACGTCTACCGAGTGCTACCCGGCGCCGGCTCCTGAGAAGGACCCCGGCCGAAGAGGCGCCAGTGGCCGAGCCGACGAACGATGCAGTGCTGGCCGTCGAGGACCTCAGCGTCGAGTTCCCCACCGATCAGGGCACCGTGCAGGCCGTGCGGGGTGTGAGCTTCAGCGTCGAGCCGGGCGAGGTCCTCGGCATCGTCGGCGAGTCGGGCTCAGGCAAGTCGATCACCGCGCTGGCCGTGATGGGGCTGCTGCCGTCGTGGGCCCGGGTGGGTGGCTCGGTGAGACTCCATGGCCGGGAGCTGCTCGGCTCCACCAGCCGAACGCTCGCCGGCGTGAGGGGCCGCCAGATGGCGATGGTCTTCCAGGACCCGACCACCGCTCTCAACCCCGTCCACACGGTAGGTCGCCAGCTGGTCGAGGCCGTCCGCGCCCATCAGCTCATGAGCAGGAAGCAGGCCAGGGAGCGGGCCGTCGAGCTGCTGCGCATCGTCGGCATCCCCGAGCCGGCCAGGCGGGCCGCCGGCTACCCCCACGAGTTCTCGGGAGGGATGAGGCAGAGGGTGCTCATCGCCATGGCCATGGCCAACGACCCCGACGTGATCATCGCCGACGAGCCCACCACTGCCCTCGACGTCACCGTGCAGGCCCAGGTGCTCGAGACTCTCGAGAAAGCCAGGGCCGAGACGCACGCCGCCATCGTGCTCATCACCCACGACCTCGGAGTGGTGGCACGCATGGCTCAGCGGGTGATGGTCATGTACGCCGGAAGGGCGGTGGAGACCGGATCGGCCGAGGAGATCTACCACCGGTCCCGGATGCCGTACACCCTGGCCCTGCTGGCCTCGGTACCTCGCCTCGATGTCGACGACGCCGGCCTGGTCCCAATCCCGGGGACGGCGCCGTCGGGCGTGGACCTTCCCCCGGGGTGCCCGTTCTGGCCGCGGTGCGCGCTCTCCGGGGACGAGTGCCACCGCCGGGAGCCGGACCTGCGCACCGTCGACGGTGGCACGCACCGCGCCGCCTGCCACTTCTCGGGCCAGCTGGTTCCCGGAGCACTCGGCGGGGAGCTGTAGCCGCCATTACCCGCCTTCCCGAGCCAGACCCTGCTCCGGCGCCCGGCGCCGGCCCCCTGCTGCAGGTGGAGGGCCTCGTGAAGCACTTCCCCCTTCGCCGATCCGGGCTCCTCCGCCGCCGAGTCGGTGAGGTCCATGCCGTGTGTGGTGTATCGCTCGAGCTGCGCCCCGGGGAGACGCTGGGCCTGGTCGGCGAATCGGGCTCGGGCAAGACCACCACGGCTCGCACCATCCTCCAGCTCGAGCGGCCGACCGCGGGCCAGGTCCGCTTCGAGGGCACGAACCTGGCGCAGGCCTCGGGCCGGGCCGTTCGCCGGGTTCGCCGAGACCTCCAAGTCGTGTTCCAGGACCCGTTCGCCTCCCTCGACCCGAAGCTGCGGATCAACGACATCGTCGCCGAGCCCCTCCGGGTCCACGGCTGCTACCGGCGCGGTGGGCGCCAGCGGGTGGCGAAGCTCCTGGAGCAGGTGGGACTCAGGCCGGAGGAGGGCTCTCGATACCCGCACCAGTTCTCGGGCGGCCAGCGCCAGCGGGTGGCCATCGCCCGGGCGTTGGCCCTGGAGCCGAAGGTCGTCGTCCTCGACGAGCCGGTGTCCGCCCTGGACGTCTCGATCAGAGCCGGCGTGATCGCCCTCCTCGAGGATCTCCAGGCTCGTCTGGGCCTGGCCTATCTCTTCATCGCTCATGACCTGTCGATCGTGCGCCAGATCTCGGACCGAGTGGCGGTCATGTATCTGGGCAAGATCGTGGAAGCCGGCACACGCCAGGACGTCTACGAACGCCCCTCCCACCCGTACACGCAGGCCCTGCTCTCTGCCGTCCCCGTGCCCGATCCGACGGTCGAGCGTCGCCGGCAACGGGTGGTGCTGAGCGGCGAGATCCCGAGCCCGGTGGATCCGCCCTCGGGGTGTCGCTTCCGCACCCGGTGCTGGAGGGCCGAGGACGTCTGCGCCGTCGAGGAGCCGGCCCTGGTGGAGCGCGGCCAGGGACACCCGGTCGCCTGTCACTTCGCCGGCGCCAAGACGCCCTTGTAGGACCGCCTCGGCCGGGCGGCCGTCACACTGAGCGGGTTGAGCAGGTCGTTGACGGCGTCGCCCATCAGGTTGAGGCCCAGCACCGCCACGGCGATGGCGATCCCCGGGAAGGCGGACATCCACCACGCGACAGAGAGGAACTGCTGGGCGTTGTCGAGCAGGGAGCCGAGGCTGACGGCGTTCGGGTCCCCGAGGCCGATGAAGGCGAGGGCGGCCTCGATCAGGATCACGCGCGAGCCGAGCAGGGAAGCCACGACCACAGCCGACGGCAGCACGTTGGGCAGGATGTGGCGCAGGAGTATGCGTACAGGCGACGCACCCATGGACCGCGCCGCGTCCACGAACTCCCGCTTTCGCAGCGACAGGGACTCGGCGCGGACCACCCGAGCCAGCAGGTCCCACGACGTGAGCCCCAGCAGGAGCACCAGGTTGTCGAGCCCCGAACCGAACAGCCCCACCACCAGGATGGCCAGGAAGAATCGGGGAACGGACTGGAACATCTCGGTGACTCGCATGAGGACGGAGTCAACGACGCCACCCACGTAGCCGGAGACCATCCCGACCACCATGCCGATGACGAGCGACATGGCCACCACCGCGGCAACGACGGTCATCGACGTACGTGTCCCGTGAACCACGGCGCGGAAGAGGTCCCTGCCGAAGTTGTCCGTCCCCATCACATGGTCGAGGGAAGGTGATTGCAGCGACGCCCCGGCGGAGGCCAGCGGGTCGCCGGGTGCGATGGTGCCCGCCAGCAGAGCCACCACCGCCACCACCAGGAACAACGCGCCGCCGAACACGCCGGAGGGGCTCCGGAGGAAGCGGCGAACCACGAGGGCCCGTCGAGACGGAGGCGACGGGGCAGACCCGCCCCTGAGCGTTACGGGCTCAGTCGAACCGGATGCGAGGGTCGATCCAGGCATAGATCAGATCCGTGGCCAAGTTGGCCAGAGTTACGAACGCGGCCACGACCAGCATCATCCCCAGCAACAGAGGACGATCCCGGGTCTGTGCCGCCTGAAGCAGGAGCGTGCCGAGGCCCGGCCAGCCGAACACGGTCTCCACCACGACGGTGACGGTGAAGAGGAGCCCGATGCGGTTCCCGATGACGGTCACCACTGGCAGGAGGGCGTTGGGTAGGGCGTGGCGGACCACCACGTCACGTTCACGCAGACCCAGACCCTTGGCGGTGCGCACGTAGTCCCGGTCGAGCTCCTGGACCAGGCCGGCTCGTGTGACACGAGTCACGAGCGCGAGATCCGACGTGGCCAGCACCAGGGCCGGCAGGACCAGGTGCCGCCCGACGTCGAGGTAGTGGGCCAGCCCGGTGTAGTCGGCACGAGCGTCGGTCATGCCCTGAACGGGGAAGAGCCCGAGCCGGAAGGCCAGGGTGATGAGCGCCAGCTGCGCCAGCCAGAAGGCGGGGAGGGAGTAGCTGACGAGGGCGGTGGTGGTGATCCCCATGTCGAAGGCACCGAAGGGCCGGCGCGCCGCCAGGGACCCGAGCACCAGGCCGCCTGCTGTGGCGATGAGCAGAGCCGTGCTGATGAGCAGGAGAGTGGCGGGAAGGCGCTGGGCGATCAGCTCGGCAACGGGTCGGCCTCCCTGGACGAAGGAGATGCTCATGTCCCCGCGCAGCAGGTGGCCGGCGTAGGAGAGGAACTGCTCTGGCAGAGGCCGGTCCAGCTGGAGGTAGGAGCGCAGGTAGTCGTAGTAGGCCTCGTCCCCGCCACCTCCGGCAAGCGCGTCGACGGCGTCTCCCGGGGCCAGCTGAACCATGAGGAACGCGATGACGAGGATGGCCGCGATGGTGGGCAGGGTCTGGAGGAGGCGGCGGACTACGTAGCCCATCTGCAGCAAGCGGCTCCGTGGCCTACCGGCGCCGGACCGGCGCGGCTACTTACGGCACGACGCGCTGTCGGCGAAGTGACCCGAGTACGGCCGGAAGCCCTGGCACTTCGTGGAGTAGGCGCGGTTGCTCACCGTCTCCAGCAGCCAGAGATAGGGGAGGTCCTTGGCCATCTGCTCCTGGGCCTGCTTGTAGAGGGGGCCTCGGTCGGCCTCACCGAGTCGCTGGGCGGCCTGGTCGAACCGCTGGTCTACCTCGGTGCTCTTGTAGCCGGCGCCGTTGGTGAACGGAGCTCCGGTTATGGCCGTCGAGTGGTAGAAGCGCCGCACGCCGACCTCGGGGTCGGTGGCCTGGCAGTGGGAGACGATGATGCTGTCGAAGTTCCGCCCCGAGTACAGAGCGTTCTTTCCCGCGGGGTCCACCTGGCGCAGCTCGGCCTTGACACCCAGCGGGGTGAGGTCTTGCTGGAGCTTGGTTCCCAGCGCGGCTTCGTTGCCGGCGAAGTGATACATGTCGATCGTGAGCTCCTGGCCGCCCTTGCGGCGCGGCTGGCCGGCGCCAGGGCTCTGCCA
>JADDQT010000336.1 GCA_016781225.1 Actinomycetota bacterium | reverse complement strand
GTCAACGACGAGATCGTTTACGCGGTCGACTACACCCGAGGGATCGACATCCTGAGATACAAGGAGCTCCCGGGACCGCGCGTTCGGCTCAGTGTGAACGACCGGACCGCTACTCGGGGCGAGACCATCAAGTTCCGCTCGAGCTTGCGCCGCTGCAAGGGGCACGGCGGCACCGACATCAACCTCATGCGCAAGCTCGAGAAGGAAGACAAGTTCGTGCAGGTCGCGACCAAGAAGCTGGAGCCGGCTTGCAGCGCCGTCACCTTCAAGCAGATGGTTGGGTTCAGGGGGAAGGCCACTTACAAGGCGGTGTGGCCGAAGCAGGACGACGACCACCGTCAGGGGACGTCTCGCCCTCTAACGATCACCGGCCGCTAATCAGCACGATCCACCCTTGAAGGAGCCCGCTTCGGCGGGCTCCTTCCGCGTGAGCAGTGCCTAGGAAGCTAGATCCGGGACCGGGTTACTCTCGGCTCTCTCTCAGCACATAGGAGGCCGAGATGATCTTTAAGAGCCCGTACGACGACGCCTTTATCGACGACGTTCCTCTTGCCGGATTCGTCCTGAAGAAGGGAGCCGAGCTCGGCGACAAGCCAGCGCTGATCGACGGACCTAGTGGACGCACCATCACCTATGCCCAACTTCTTGCAAGCGTGCAGATGGTGGCAGCAGGCCTTCACGAGCGAGGCTTCGGTAAGGGTGACGTGTTCGCGATCTACTCCCCGAACGTCCCGGAGTACGCCGTCGCGTATATGGCCGTTGCCAGCATCGGTGGCGTCAATACGACGGCAAGCCCGCTGTACACCGCCGAAGAGCTCGCTTTCCAGCTGAACGACGCGAACGCGGTTTATCTCTTGACGGTCCCACAGCTCTTGGAGGTCGCGCTAGAAGCTGCGTCGCGCTCGAATGTGAAAGAGGTGTTCGTTCTCGGTGAAGCGGAGGGTGCGACTCCTTTCGCATCCTTGATGAGCGGCGGTCCGGTTCCGTCGGTCGAGATCGATGTTCATAACGATCTCGTCGCGCTGCCCTACTCGAGCGGGACCACGGGGTTCCCGAAAGGCGTCATGCTCACGCACAGGAACCTGGTGGGGAACATCTGTCAGACCCTCGAGCTCCACCGCACGACCCCAGAGGACCGTTTGATGGGCGTGCTCCCGTTCTTTCACATCTACGGCCAGCAGGTGATCATGAACGCCGGGCTGTTTCGCGGCGCCACGATCATCACGATGCCGCGTTTCGATCTGGAGCAGTTCCTCCAGATCATGCAGGACCGCAAGATCACCCGTGCCTACCTTGTGCCACCGATCGTCCTCGGGCTGGCAAAGCACCCCCTCGTCGACGGGTTCGATCTCTCGGAGCTCGAGCTCATCCTCTCCGGAGCGGCACCGCTGGGACAGGAGCTCCAAGAAGCGGTCGAGAGACGGTTGCAGTGCCGGGCGCTTCAAGGCTATGGGTTGACGGAGACATCGCCGGTTACCCACGTCATCCCGGATGACGACACCTCCGCCAAGGCCGGTTCCATAGGACCTCTCGTTCCGAACACGGAGGCGAAGGTCGTCGCCGTCGACAGCGGTCAGGAGCTCGGACCGAACGAACGCGGAGAGATCTGGGTGAGGGGGCCTCAGATCATGAAGGGGTATCTCAACAACGAAGAGGCGACGGCGCACACGATCGACGCCGACGACTTCCTGCACACGGGAGACATCGGTTACGTCGATGACGACGGTTACTTCTTCATAGTCGACCGGCTCAAGGAGCTCATCAAATACAAGGGATTCCAGGTTCCTCCCGCAGAGCTAGAGGCCTTGCTGCTGGGCCACGAGGCGATCTCGGACGCCGCCGTGATCCCGGTGCCGGATGAAGAAGCGGGTGAGATTCCCAAGGCCTTCGTCGTCGCCAGCGGCGACATCACGGAAGAAGACCTGATGTCGTGGGTGGCGGATCGCGTGGCGCCACACAAGAAGATCCGCCGGGTGGAGATGGTCGACGAGATACCGAAGTCACCGTCGGGCAAGATCCTG
>JADDQT010000335.1 GCA_016781225.1 Actinomycetota bacterium | reverse complement strand
AGGCTCCTCGGCCTCGCCGCTCAGCTCCACCGTGTCAGCGCTCGCGGCCTCCTCGGCGAGCACCGGCTCCGGGGCCTGCTCGGGTGACCTCCGGACCGGCTCGGGCGGTTGGTCCGCGGCGGGCTCGGACGGCAGCGGATGGTCGTCGACAGGCTCGGGTGGGGCCGGCTGCTTCGCGGCGGGCAACCGGCGCGATTCACTGAGGCCGGCGGCCCACAGCTGCCAGTCCTCTCGGGTCCACTGGAGGATCGGCTTGTTCTCCAGCCGGGCGCGCTCGCCCACCTTCGGCCCGGCTGAGGCCTCGTTGCTGTCGGAGGCGTGGTGCCGCTCGTCGGTCATCCGGCCGTGGCAGGCTCTCTGCGGCAAGGCAAGGCCGAGGTGAACACGATCGGCTCGATGGTAGTGCCGGGCCCTCCGGGGCCCGAGGAAGCGTTGGTCCCTGCTCGGCGGCGCCGCCCCAGATGGCCGATCTTCCTGGTGCTGGGGCTGCTCTTCCTCGTGGCGGCCTCGTACGTCACCCTTCCCTATTACAGCGTGGCGCCGGGCTCGGCGCAGCAGGTGAACGACCTGATCCGGGTACCCAAGGAGCGGTCCTTCCCGCCCAGGGGCAAGGTCTACCTGGCCACCGTCTCCCTGCAGAGAGCCACGCCAGTGGGTGCGCTGGTGGGTTGGCTCGACGGTGACACCGACGTGGTTCCCGAGGAGCGCGTTCTCGGAGATGCTCCCCGAGGTGACTACTCGGAGCAGAACCGGCAGCTGATGTCGGAGTCCAAGCAGGTTGCCTCGGTGGTGGCCCTCAGGCAGCTGGGGTATCCGGTGGCCGAGCACGGCACGGGGGGCCTGATCGTGGGAGTACAGGAGGGCACGCCGGCCGACGGCCGCATCCACCCGGACGAGGTCATCCTTGCCGTCGACGGGCGCCCCACGATGCTGGCGTCGGAGGCGGTGGGCGCCATCCGGGCCCACAACCCCGGAGACGCCGTGCGGCTGGAGGTCCGTGGCGTGAACGGGGCCGTGCGCACCGAGCAGCTGACGCTCGGCGTCAACCCCCGGCGTCCGGGTGGGTTCCTCGGCGTCACCATTCTCACCAAGGACCAGCGGTTCGACTATCCCTTCGAGATCACCATCGAGTCGGGCGACATCGGCGGCCCCTCCGCCGGCCTGGCGTACACGCTCGGCGTGCTGGACGCTCTGAGCCCCGGCGAGCTCACCGGCGGCAAGAAGGTGGCCACCACGGGGACCATGGAGATCGACGGCACCGTGGGCAACGTTGGCGGCGTGGCGCAGAAGACGGCCGCGGTCCGAGAGGCGGGTGCCGATTACTTCTTGGTGCCGCCCGACGAGTACGAAGAGGCCCGGTCGCATGCCGGCAACGGTCTGAAGGTAATGAAGGCCGGGTCGCTGTCCGAGGCCCTCTCCGTCCTGTCCGGCCTGGGAGGCGACGTCAGCGAGTTGGCCAAGGGCCCCGCTGGGGCCCGCGGCTGAACCGACGGCGCGCAGTCCCCCGCGGGCAGCGAAGCACGATCGGGAGAATCCTTTTGGCGGCGCCTCCCGGGTCGTAGTCTCGGGGGTGTGTCCGCCGACCCCGTCTCGGCCGAGGAGATCGCCCACCGGCGATTCTCCTCCGCTTTCCGGGGCTTCGACCCCGGTGAGGTTCGCGAGTACCTCGACAGGGTCGCCGCCGAGCTGCGGGCGTCGACCAAGCGGGAGCGCGAGCTTCAGCGACGGCTGGCCGATGCGGAGCACCGGGCTGCTCATCCGGTGATCGACGAGGACGTCCTCACGCAGTCACTGGGCGAGGAGACCGCCCGGATCCTGGCCAGTGCCCACGACGTGGCCCGCGAGCTCAAGTCCAAGGCCGAGGAGAATGCCGCTCGCATCCTTCGTGAGGCTCACGCCGACGCCCAGCGCATCACCGGCAGCGCAGAGGTGGTGCTGGCCGAACGAACCGAGGAGGCCGAGCAGGTCGCCGAAGAGATCCGCCGCGCCGCCAGTTCGGAGATGGAGTCGGTGGTGGCCAAGGCCAGGCAGGACGCCAGGGCGGTGACTGCGGCTGCCGAGGCCGAGGCGAGCCGGATGGTGAAGGAGGCCGAGGCCATCAGTGCCAGGGTGGTGAAGGAGCTGGCCCGGCGCCGGCGGATTGCCCATGCCCAGGTCGAGCAGCTGCTGGCCGGCCGGGAGCGGCTGCTCCAGGCGTACCGCGTCGTGCACCGCACGCTCGAAGAGGTCGGCGAGGAGCTTCAGCGAG
>JADDQT010000334.1 GCA_016781225.1 Actinomycetota bacterium | reverse complement strand
GATCGTCCGCCCCCACGCCGGCGGCCGTGGAGTCACCCAGCCAGACCATGCGCAGCGCCCCGCCGGCGGCTCCGGAACCGCCGATCGTGGCGTAGAGGGCCAGGGGCGCAGAGTCGGGTAGCCGTCGCTGCGTTCGGGCCAGCCGGACCTCGACGAGCAGGACGGCGGCCCCGACCATGACCAGTCCGAGGGCTGCTGCCAGGCCCACGGCGTAGGCGCGCAAGGCCCGGGATCCGGACTTCAGCGAACCAGGCGTGGAGCGGGTTCGGTGAGGCGGAGGTGGAGCCTGGCCTCCACGGCGCGAACTTCGAGGGCTCGAGAGAAGCGCGGCAGGGCCTCCTCCTCGATCCTGGTCCGCAGGCCGGGGACGTCGGCGTCGTCGTTGACGTCCACCCGCACGTCGACCTCGGGCCGTTCACCGTCCTCCACGAGGCGGGCCGACGCCGAGCTCACACCCCGGTAGGTCTCGATGTCGCTGGCGAGGGCGTCGGACGCCCCAGCCGCCCGGAGCTGGGTGGAGCCCTTGGAACCGTCGGCGGTCAAGTCGATCTGCGTGAGCCGCGGCGAGTGGAACTGGGCCACGAGCCAGCGCAGTGCGAGGTAGGCCACGATCAGGCAGACGGCGAGGACGGCGATCCAGAACAGCGTCTGGTAGCGGCCCACGAAGTCGCGCACGGGCTCGAGGAGAACCTCGTCGTCGGCCTGCTCCGCGCCGAAGGCCTCGTAGCCCCGTGCGAGGGCATAGCCCCCGGCCCCGAGCAGGAGGAGGGAGACCAGCACCAGCACCACGCGGTTTAGCTGGTCGGGGCCCCTCATCGCGACCCTGGGCTCTGCAGTCTCACCGACAGCGCCGGCGGACTGGCGAGCTTCAGTGCCGCCATCCGCTCCTCGGCCGCTCGTGTCACCCGCGCCTCGAGGTCACCCGGGATGCGGCGGTTGCTGCTGGCCGTTATGCGCGTACGGCTGTTCGAGATCTTGGCCTTGGCCGAGGCCACCCCGTCCACGCGGTTCACCACCCGCACGAGGGATCGCTCGATGCCTCGACGGTTCAGGTCCGCGGCGTGGATCGAGGCCCCCCTCTCCATGGGCAACGCCGTGGGGCGCCGACGAACCAGCTGGAGAAGCAGGAGGAGGAGCCCGGCCGCCACGAGTACCAGTGCAAGCTGGCGTGTCGACGGGGAGGACCAGGCGTTGACGCGGGCGCTGCGGTACCACTGGTCGTACGGGATGACCCAGGGGTCGCGCCCGATCTCGGCCAGCACGATCTCCACCGCGACCAGGACGCCGCCCACGACGAGGCTGAGCGCCAAGGCCAAGGCGAGGAGCCGGCTGAGGATGCGCATCCCCTACTCCACCCTGCGCCGGCCATCGCGACGCTCGACGACGAGCTCGTCCACCATGATGTTGACCTCGGTGGCGGTGAGCCCGGTGAGCGTGCCCAGCCGCTCTATGACCCGGTCCCTGACGTCGCTGGTGACCCTTCGGACCGGCTCGGGGTAGCGCACGTTGACGGTGAGATCCACCTCCACCGTGTCCTCGTAGACGTCGGCTGCGGCCTGAGCCGAGGAGTCACCCGCCACCCACGGCAGCAGCCGCCCGAGCCCCGTCCGCACCACGCCCCCGACGCCGTCCACCTCCGTGGCCGCCTTGGTGGCGATCCTCTCCACGACCACCGGAGAGATGGTGGTCTCCCCTCGGGACGTCCGCAGACCTGCAGTGGCGGCAGGTACCGGGCTTATGTCGCGGGTCGTGTCGGCGGTCACGTCCCGACCGGTGCTGGTCACAGCTACTTCTTGTTCCTTCCGCCCAGGTAGTCGGTGAGGTCGATCTCGCCCTCCACCACCTGCATGGCCAGGAAACCCAGAGTGCCGCAGAAGGCGACGCCCAGCATGGCGACGAAACCCTCGAGCACGAGGGCCAGGCCGAGGATGAGCCCGACGAACAGACCGACGATGGTGGTTTGCTGCATTATCTGCCTCCTCCTTTGAGGAATGTGGGTTGTCGGACCGAAGCCTGCTAGTTCACCCGGGCGGGACGGCGACGCCGATCGCGGCGGGCTCTCCATCCGGCGGTGAGAACCCCGAGCCCGCGTGGACTGCGGTGGAACACGACCTCGGCGCAAGACGACGGCGCTCGCAGCCCGAGCAGGCGCTCGTAGGCCTCGAGCCCGGCCTGGAACATCTCCGGGTCGCCGCCGCGGTCGGGGTGGTGCAGGCGAGCGAAGCGCCGGAAGGCCGCCCGCACCTCGTGGGGCGGGACGCCGGCACGGACTCCGAGTAGGTCATGATCGAGCGGCACC
>JADDQT010000090.1 GCA_016781225.1 Actinomycetota bacterium | reverse complement strand
CGACGACGCGGAGGTGATCCTCCACGCCGGTGACATCGTGACCGCCCAGCTCCTTGACGAGCTGTCGGGCTTCGCTCCCACATACGCCGTGCTGGGCAACAACGACCACGACCCGGAGCTCGGCCATCTGCCCGAGGAACGAGTGGAGGTCATCGGCGGGGTGAAGTTGGCGATGGTGCACGACAGCGGTCCTCGAGCCGGGCGAGAGGCTCGTATGCGCCGACGCTTCCCCGACGCCGAGGTGGTGGTCTTCGGCCACAGCCACATCCCCTGGAACCGGCCCGGTGTCGACGGCCAGCTGCTGTTCAACCCCGGCTCACCGACCGAGCGCCGGTCCCAGCCTCATCACACCGTCGGCGTCCTGGACCTGCAGGGCGGCCAGGTCACGCAACACCGGATCGTGGTGGTCTGAGCCTCAGTCGGCTATGTCGATGCGCTCCAGCCAGAGGCCCGGAGCGTCGACCTCGGCGGGGGTGGGAAGCTCTCGCTCCGAGTGCCAGAGGCGGGCCAGCCCCTCGTCGCCCGCCCGCTCCAGTACCCCGCGCACGAAGGCCGCCCCCCGCTCGTACTGCGCCGGGCCCAGCTCGAGGCCGAAGAGCTGTTCCACCAGCCTCCCACCTTCGTCGGGGTCGGCTCGCCGCCGGCGCATGGCCTCCACGAGCGCGGGAGCGGACCCCACCATGTGGCCTCCGGCGGTGCTCAGCACGTGGTCGGCATAGCCCTCGATGGCGACCACCAGGGCCTCGATGCGGGTCAGCAGCTGGCGCTGAGCGGGCGTCTGCATGACGCCGAGCAGCTCACCGGGATTGCCGAGGACTTCGTTGAAGGTGGCCGGGTTGGTGGGATCGATGCCGCTGAGCCTCTCCTCCAGAGCATTGGGGTCGGGCTCGAAGCCGCTCACGTACTGGCGGAGCAGATCGGTGAGGCGCTTGCTCACGTGGGGTCGGCCGAGCACGGCGTGGTGGGTGATCTGGTGCAGGCACAACCACATGCGCACCTCGTCGGGGTCCAGGCTCCAGTCGGACGCGAACGCGTTGACGCCGGCGGGGACCACCAGGACCTGGTCGGAGGGAGGCCGGGGGATGGGCAGGTCGTACTGGCCCATGGCGCGGCGGGCCTGGTGGCCCACCAGCGAACCGGCCTGCAGTCCGAGGAGCACGGGGCCGATCATGTCCGTCACCCCACCGAGGAGCTGAGCCGTGGGGTCGTCCTCGGGGGGGTCGTCCGATGCCCCCTCGTCCGGTTTGGCCATGCGGCCGAAGCTCACGGCCAGGCCCTCGAACAGGGGGCGGTAGGCGTCGAGCGTGCGCCCGGCGTAGTCGCCCCGCCCGACGGGGTGGATCTCGAGCACCCCGCCCGCAACCGAGGTGGAGAGCCCCGTGGCCGCGCTCACCTGGAGGTCGGCGGCCCGGGCCAGCTCCTCGTAGCGCATCCGCTCGAGGGGTTCGATGTTCGGCTCGGCCGCCCCCTCCATGGCCATTCCCTGGGCGATCTGGCGGGCCACCTGCAGGTTCACCGGGCCCTGGCTGGAGAACAGCTTCGCCAGCTCGCCGAAGATCCCTTCGAAGGGGTTGCCCGGCGTGCTCACCCCGCCCATCGTAGGGGAGGGAACGGAGACGCCGATCCTCGGCCGGACAAGCCGGCGACGTGCCATTCCGTTGCCGTCACCGATGCCCGTAGCATTGTCGGCGTGACACCTCCACTTCCCCCCTTGGCGTTGCCCGGAAACGGTCGATGAGCAACCTCCTCTACCTCGTGATCGCCTTGGGCGGCAGCGTGGTCGGATCGCTCGTGCTGTGGGCGCGCCACCGCAAGCCCACGTCCATGGAGTCCGGCATCGACGAGTTCCACAGGGGCTTGCGGGCCCTGGCGCCGGGTGGCGAGCCGGCTCCAGCCCCCACGTGGCGCCGACGCCGCCGGGTGCATTAGGTGCATCGGTAGACGATGGGCAAGGACCTGGCCATCGACCTGGGTACGGCCAACACCCTCGTCTACGCCCGCCACAAGGGCATCGTCCTCAACGAGCCCACCGTCATCGCGCTGAACGAGAAGACCCACGACGTGCTGGCCATGGGTCACGAGGCGTGGCAGATGATCGGCAGGACGCCGGGCTACATCGTTGCCGTCAGACCGCTTCGCAAGGGCGCCATCACCGACTTCGAGGTCACACAGCGGATGATCCGGCTCCTGCTCAAGCGGGCCGGGGTCAGCCGGATGAACAGGCCCCGTGTGCTGATCTGCGTGCCGTCGGCCATCACCGAGGTGGAGCGCAGGGCCGTGGAAGAGGCTGCCCGGCGCGCCGGTGCGGCCGAGACGTACCTCATCGGCCAGCCCATGGCCGCCGCCCTCGGGGCTGGGCTGCCCATTCACGAACCGCTGGGCAACATGGTGGTGGACGTGGGTGGCGGTACGAGCGAGACCGCCGTCATCTCCCTGGGTGGGGTCGTGGCGCTCCGAGCCATCCGGGTGGGCAGCTTCGACATCGACGCCGCCCTGCAGGTGTGGGTGCGCCGCGAGTACGGAATCGCCATCGGCGAGCGCACGGCCGAGGAGATCAAGGTGGCCATCGGCACCGCCTACCCGGTGGACAACACCGCCAAGGCCGAGGTTCGGGGCCGGGACCTCATGACCGGCCTGCCGAAGAACGTCATCCTCTCCCCGGAGGAGGTGCGCACCGCCATCGACGAGCAGGTGACCGCAATCGTGGACTCGGTGGTGCAGTGCCTGGGCCAGGCTCCACCCGAGCTGGCGCAGGACCTGATCGTGCAGGGCATCAACCTGGTGGGTGGCGGCGGGATGCTGCGAGGCCTCGACCGCCGGCTCTCGGCGGAGACGGCCATCCCCGTGCGGCTGGTCAATGCTCCCCTCGAGTGCGTGGTGCTCGGCGCGGGCAAGTGCCTCGAGGCGTTCGACTCCCTCATGGACCTGTTCATGGGCCCGGAGCCCCTTTGATTCGGCTGCTCGTGACCGAGCCTGCTGTGATCCACTGGCCGTGACCGAGTCTGCAGGCGACGCTCGGGCCCTGCTGGCCGCGGCCGGCACCGCCCTGCTCGAGGAGCGGCGCCAACTCGCCCCGCACGAGCTGGAGGCGCTGTCACGGCTCGCACCCGAGTCGGTGCCGGCGCTGGCCTCGCTGGCCCACGAGGTGCGCCTCTCCTGGTGCGGGCCCGAAGTCGAGGTCGAGGGCATCCTGTCGGCCAAGACCGGCGGGTGCCCGGAGGACTGCGGGTTCTGCAGCCAGTCGGCCCGGTTCGACTCTCCTGTCAAAGCCACCGCGTTCCTCGACACCGAAGAGGTGATGGCCGCGGCGCGGGAGACAGCAGCCAGCGGCGCCACCGAGTTCTGCCTTGTCCTCGCCGTTCGAGGGCCGGACGAGCGGATCATGCAGCGACTGGAGGAGCTGGTCCCCATGGTGGGCAAGGAGACCGGCCTGCGGGTGGCGGTCAGCGCGGGGATCCTCGATGGCGACCAGGCCGAGCGTCTGGCGGTCGCCGGCACGCACCGCTACAACCACAACCTGGAGACGGCGCGCTCCTTCTTCCCGCGGGTGGTGACCACCCACACCTGGGAGGAGCGCTTCCGGACCTGCCGGCTGGTTCAGGGCGCGGGCATGGAGCTGTGTTGCGGCGTCCTCTTGGGGATGGGTGAGACCATCGCCCAGCGCCTCGAGCTGCTGGGCCAGCTTCGCCAGGTTGGTCCCGCCGAGGTGCCGGTCAACTTCTTGAACCCCCGTCCGGGGACACCGCTCGGCCGGCGCCCCCTGCTCGAGCCCCTCGAAGCCATCCACTGGATAGCGCTGTTCCGCCTGGCCCTTCCGAGCGTCCTGCTCCGTTACGCCGGCGGCCGAGAGGTGACGCTGCGCGAGCTGCAGGCCATGGGCCTGACCGCAGGGATCAACGCCCTCATCGTGGGCAACTACCTGACCACGCTCGGCCGCGCCCCTGAGCAGGACCTTCAGATGCTGGCCGACCTGCGCATGCCGGTTGCCGCCCTGTCACGGGTTCTTTGAGGGCTCACTGCTCGGGCTGCGGCCGATCGGCCATCGACTGCGCTGGCTGCACGCCCCCGCTCGACCCGCCGCGGCACTGCGAGCAATGTGGGCGCCGGATGGCGGTACAGGTCACCCCCAGGGGCTTCGTGGCCCGCTGCGGCGAGCACGCTCAGGATTGGCGTAGAGCTTGACTAGTACAGACCGTCGGAACTACCGGGCATGTTCGCCGAAGGCAAACGACCTGGTTATCGCGATGATTCGAGAAGACGAACATGCCCGGTAGTTCCGCATGGCTGTACTACGACAGCCGGCTGACCAGAGCGTCGACGCCGGTCACCACGTCGAGCCCGCTCCGCTCCCGCAGCCACTGGGCGTTCCTGGCATGGAGGGGGTTCTCCTCCCGGTAGCGGTTGAGGAACACGACGGGGTCGTGGAGGACAGAAGCGGCCAGCAGCACGGCGTTGATGGTGCCCAGCTCGGTGGGGGTCACCAGCACCACGGTGTCCGGCTTCACCGCCTCGGCCAGAGCGACCGTGTCGCCGGTGGAAGCGATCGGAGACAGGGGCCCTCCCACGCCCTCGACCAACCCGTAGCGGACGCCGCTCGGCCAGACCAGCTCGCCGACCAGGTCTCCCACGCTGAAGGCAGGCCGGTCGAGCAGCTCGGCGGCTATGGGCGGGGCCATGGGCACCTCGTACCAGCGATGGACTGGACACACCGATTCGGGTTGCTCTCCGGTTGCTCCGGCCAGCACTTCGGCGTCGGAGGCCTCGGCGCCGGGGTCGTGGGACTGCACAGGCTTTCGAGCCGCCACGGTGTGGCCGTCGGCACGCCATGCAGCCAGCAGGCGTGCTCCCACCCACGTCTTGCCCGTGCCGGTGCCAGTGCCGGTCACGAGCACCAGGTGCTCAGGTCTGAACAGGTCCTTATCCACCGGAGGAGTGGTCCCGTCCGAGGGCGGCGAGGGCGGCGAGGGCCGAGACGATCCGCTCCACCTGTGCCCTCTGGTGTTCCGCCGACAGCGTGATCCGCAGCCGTGCGCTGTGGGCCGGAACCGTCGGCGGACGGATGGCGGGGACCAGCAGTCCCTGGTCGAGCAGCCGGCGGGACGCGTCCATGGCGCGGCCCTCGTCTCCCAGCACCACGGAGACGATCGGTGACGGGTGGCCGGGGGACAACAACTCCACGTTGGCCCGCAGCCGTGAGCGGAGCTCATCCCCCTCGGGAGAGCGGACGACCCTCACGGCGGCCAGGGCGGCGGCGGTGTCGGCCGGCGTGGACGCCGTGGTGTAGATGTACGGGCGAGCCAGGTTGACCACGAGGTCCACCAGCTCCGCCGGACCGGCCACGTAGCCGCCGAGGGCCCCCAGGGTCTTCGAGAGGGTGCCCACCCGGAGCACCTGGCAGTCCCCGAGGGCCGGTTCGGGACTCAACACGGCGTGGGCTTCGTCGAGCACCAGTAGGGCGCCGTGGTGTTGACAGGCCTCTGACAGCTCGGCCACCGGTGCCGCGTCCCCGTCCATGGAGAACACCGCGTCGGTCACGACCAGGGCGCGGCCCGGCCGGCGCAGACTGCGTTCGACCGACCCCACGTCGCCGTGGGGATAAACGGTGACGTCGGCTCGGGACAGGCGGCAGCCGTCCACGATCGACGCGTGGTTGCGTTCGTCGGAGAGGATGTGGGTGCCCGCGGTACCTATCGCCGTGAGGACACCAAGGTTGGCGGCGAAGCCGGTGGGGAACAGCGCCGCTCGCTCCGTTCCCTTCCACTCGGCCAGCTCCGCCTCGAGCTCGCTGTGCACCGGTCGGGAGCCGGTGACGAGACGTGCCGATCCCGACCCCGCTCCCCAACGGTCGAGGGCGTCGTGAGCAGCTGCCACCACGGCGGGGTGCCGGCTCAGGCCGAGGTAGTCGTTGGAGGCAAAGGACACCACGGACCGGTATCCGTCACCGTCCGGCACCCGACCGTGGGGGCCGGCACCGTCGAAGTCTCGAACCGTACGCCAGCGGCCGTCGGCTCGGATGCGGGCGCCCTCACGCTCGGCCCACCGGGACCAAGCAGTGGCCGTCGCCAACCTCATGGGGCCGTGACCTCGGCGATGGCCGCGGCCAACACCTCCACGATCCGCTCGACTTCCTCGGCGGTCACCGTGAGCGGAGGCATGAGCACCACCACGTCTCCCAGAGGGCGGAGCAGAACCCCCCGTCTGACCGCCTCGGCGCAGACGCGCCGGCCCCAGCGCAAGGAGGGCTTCGGGGACTCGAGGTCGATTCCCGCCATCAGGCCCTTCACCCGTACCTCGGCCACTGCGGGCAACGGCGCCACCTGGTCCCACAGCAGGCGCTCCAGCTGGGTGGAACGGGCCCGGACGTTGGCCAGCACGTCCCGCTCGGCGAGGAGCTGGAGGTGTCGCAGCGCCACGGCCGCGGCCAAGGCGTTGCCTCCATAGCTGTGGCCGTGGTGGAGCGTGCGGGGGGACGGGTCGGGACCGAGGAAGGCGTCGAAGACGTGCCCGGCGACCACGGTGGCCGACAGGGGCAGGTAGCCGCCGGTGATGCCCTTGCCCAGGCACAGGACGTCGGGGCGAAGGCCGCACTGCTCGGATGCGAAGAGGGTGCCGGTGCGCCCGAAGCCGGTGGCCACCTCGTCACAGATGAGCAGCACGTCGTGTCGGCGGCAGGCAGCCGCCAGCTCGGGGAAGCCCTGCGGACCGGCCATGCGCATGCCCGCGGCCCCCTGCACCAGGGGCTCGACCACCACGGCGGCCACCTCGTGGGCGTGGTCGGCCACCATCGCCGCCGCCACGTCGAGGCACGACGGGTCGTCGAAGCTGGGCGCCCGCAACACGGGGAAGCGGAGAGGGTCGAACACGTCGGTACCGAAGCCGCCTGCCCCGACGGACAGGGCTCCCACCGTGTCGCCGTGGTAGGCGCCGCCGAAGGCCAGGAAGGAGTTGCGCCCCGTCACGCCCCGGTTGGTCCAGAACTGGAAGGCGATCCTGAGGGCCTGCTCGACGGCGGCGGCCCCGTCCGAGGCGAAGACCATGTGGGGGCGGTCCACCGGCACCACCGCTGCCAGGGCCTCGGCAAACTCGACGACGACGCGGTTGCCGTTGCCCAGCATGGTGGAGTGGGAGACGAGCTCGAGCTGGCGGCGCAGGGCTTCGTCCAGCTCCGGCACCCTGTGCCCGAGGGTGTTGACCCAGAGCGAGGAGATGGCGTCGAGGTAACGGTTGCCGTCGACGTCGATCAGCTCGTGACCCTCGGCGCGTTCCACGATCACGGGGGCGTCTTCGAGGTAGGAGGACATCTGGGTGAAGCCGTGCCAGACCACGGCTGTGTCCCGTTTGGCCCATGCGTCGGTCGCGCCGCCCTGAGCACCCTCGGTCATCGGCGACTTCCTAGTGCGTCCGGCGGGGCTCGGCCAGGGCTCTGCTCCAGCAGATCCTCGGCGGCCTGGCGGACCTGCCAGTCCCGATCGTCGAGGGCGCGCCGGAGGGCGACTTCGACCTCGGCGCCCTCGAACGGGGCGAGGGCGATGACTGCCCTCCGGCGGATCGCCGGCTTGTCGCCGGTGGCGGCGAGGATGGCGGGAAGCCCGGCGTCGTCGCCGATGGCG
>JADDQT010000089.1 GCA_016781225.1 Actinomycetota bacterium | reverse complement strand
CCGAGAGTCGCTGGAAGCGGTCATCGCCGCGCTACCCCACGCCGTGTCGCTCGTGCGGACATCGGCGAGCGGCGCGGCCCGCGAATCGTAAGGACTTCGAAGTCCTCCCTGAGCTTCCGGCTGGTAGACCAGCCCCGATGCCCAGGGCTCCCTGGCCGTTTCGGTCCACCGTGTGGCGGAGCCCACTGCGTGGGCCCTGGCTCACGTCGGTCTTCGGAGCAGTGCTCCTGGTCGGGATCCCCCTGATGATCCTCACCGGCCTGCTGTCCTACGCGGCCTACAACCCCGGGCTCTCCCCCAACGACCTCACTCCCGGTCGCGGCCTGTTCGGGTTCTACCTCTTCGACTGGCCCACCAGACCCGTGTGGCTCTACCGGCTCAACCAGGGACTGCACGTGACCGTGGGCATCGCTCTGGTGCCCATCCTCTTGGCCAAGCTGTGGTCGGTCATCCCCAAGCTGTTCGACTGGCCCCCGGTTCGCTCGGTGGCCATGGCGCTGGAGCGGATCACCATCGCCCTGCTGGTCGGCAGCGTGCTGTTCGAGTTCGTCACCGGCATCCTCAACAGCCAGGTCTTCTACCCATGGAAGTTCAGCTTCTACGAGGCCCACCTCTACGGGGCCTGGGTCTTCATCGGGGCCTTCGTCACCCACCTCGCGCTGAAGCTGCCCACCATGGTGCGGTCCCTTCGCCGGCGCAGCCTTCGAGCCGAGCTCCGCAAGGGCATCGCCGACACCGAGCCCGAGCCACCTGACGAACACGGGTTGGTGGCCGAGCGACCGGATCCTCCAACCATCTCGCGCCGGGGAGCGCTGGGACTGGTGGCGGCATCCTCGCTCGGGCTGCTCGGCCTCACGGCGGGCCAGAGCATCGGCGGACGGTTGCGCAGCCTGGCCCTCTTCTCGCCCCGCGGTGGCAGCTACGGCTCTGCGCCCAACGACTTCCCGGTGAACAAGACAGCTGCCTCTGTCGGCATCAAGGCCGAGGAGACTGGTCCCAACTGGCGCCTGGCGTTGAAGGGGTCCTCGAGCGAGCGATCGATCTCCCGGGACGAGCTGATGGCCATGCCGCAGCACACCTACGACCTGCCCATCGCCTGCGTGGAGGGATGGTCCGTCGTCGCCACCTGGACCGGCGTGAGGATCGCCGACCTGGCCCGCATGGTTGGGGCCTCGGGAGCCGACGCCGTGCTGGTCGAGTCACTGGAGAAGGGTGGTGCCTTCGCCCAGGCCTCCCTGTCCGGCAGGCAGATCCGCGACCAGCAGTCACTGCTCGCGCTGCAGGTGAACGGGGCCGACCTGTCGATGGACCACGGCTTCCCCGCTCGGGTCATCGTCCCCGCCGCCCCGGGGGTGCACAACACCAAGTGGGTCCGCCAGATGACGTTCATGGAGTCGGTGTGAACGCTCTCAGGAAGGTCTACGGATCGGGGCTCTTCCACTTCGTGGCCGTGGTGGTGTGCTTCGCCGTCTCGGGATACGCCATCCTCCGCCTCGCCGACTCGGCCGAACCGGTGCTGATAGGGCTCTGGTTCCTGGGCGCGCTTCTCGCCCACGACTTCCTGCTCTATCCCGTGTACACCCTGCTGGACCGGGCGGTGGCCAAGGGCCAGGGGCTCGGGGGAACCGACCGGGCGTCGTGGATCAACTTCGTGCGCGTGCCCGTGCTCCTCACCGGCCTGGTGTTCCTCGTCTGGTTCCCCTTGATCCTCGGCGTCAACGCCAAGACCTATCGAGCCGCCAGCGGTCTGGGCACGGGGCGCTTCCTCGGGCGCTTCATCGCCTTCACCGCTGCCGTGTTCCTGGTCTCCGCCGCCCTGTACTGCCTGCGCCTGCTGCGCTGGCAGCGGCGGGCAGACTGAGCACCCAGTTACTCGAAGGAGGATCACCCATGCTCTTCGCCAGGCGCGCCACCCGGGTACCCGGTCCGGGCGAGGCACTTCGCGGCCGATCGCAGGCGCTGGAGGTAGCCGGCGCCCACTACGTGAACGGCCACCCTCTCACGCCCCCGTTCCCCGAGGGCCTGGAGCGGGCCGTGTTCGGGATGGGCTGCTTCTGGGGCGCCGAGCGCAAGTTCTGGGAGGCCGACGGGGTTTACACCACGGCCGTCGGCTACGCCGGCGGCGAGACGCCGAACCCGACCTACCAGGAGGTCTGCAGCGGCCGCACCGGCCACACCGAGGTGGTGCTTGCCGTCTTCGGCCCCGAGGCCATCAGCTACGAGGGGATGCTCAAGTTGTTCTGGGAGGGGCACGACCCCACGCAGGGGATGCGCCAGGGCAACGACGTGGGGACCCAGTACCGCTCGGCCATCTACTGGCACGACGAAGCCCAGCGTCAAGCGGCAGAAGCTTCGCTGGTCTCCTACCAGCGCGCCCTCTCTTCGAGCGGCCACGGGGCGATCACCACCGAGGTCCACGAGGCGCCGCCCTTCTACTACGCCGAGGGTTACCACCAGCAGTACCTGGCCAAGAACCCGGGTGGTTACTGCGGGATCGGCGGTACCGGGGTCAGCTGTCCCGTGGGCGTGGCGGGCGTCGAGTAGACGCCTGGGCGCGCCGCGTAGACATTTCACCCGCGGGATACAGGGGCATCCGGCGCTAGAGTCCCGTGTGAAGGGGAGCATCCATCGACGGCCTCGCACCGAGGAGGAAGCGTGAACTGCCCCACTGACCAGTCCGTCCTGCAGATCGCCGAGCGGCAGGGCATCGAGATCGACTACTGCCCCACCTGCCGGGGGGTGTGGCTCGACCGCGGTGAGCTCGACAAGCTCATCGAGCGCTCCGCCGAGTTCGAAGCACCCGTCCGCTCCGCTGGACGGTGGGAGGACGACGACGACGACGATGACCGTCGGCGGGGACGCTGGGATGACGACCGCGACCATGGGTACGGCAGGCCCATGAAGAAGAAGAAGCGGGGATCCTTCCTGGGGGAGCTGTTCGAGTTCGGGGAGTGACCGGCGGGCCGCAGCCCACGAACCCTCACTGCTTGCGGCCGATGGCCTTGGCCAACTCGCTCTTGTTCATGCGTGAACGGCCCGGCACGCCGAGGGCCCGCGCTCGCTCGTAGAGCTCTTCCCTGGTGTTCCCGTACAGGTCCACGCCGCCGTAGGTCTCGCCCTTGCCGGCTCTCTTGTCCTTGCTGCTGGCCTGCTTGGAACGAGGGTCGGAGGGGCCTTTCTCGTCCTTGGCCACCCAGCGGTCACCCTTCTTCTCGTGGGTTTGCTTGAGCGAGGCGAAGGCGGTGCGGTGGGCACGCTCACCCTCCCCGTAGCTCTCGACCGCGCTGTCGTGGGTCTTCGCCCACGTGCGCTGCGCCTTGGCCGATGACCGTTTGACCGTGTCGGGCATCTCGTCTCTGGTGGGCATGGATCCTCCTCATCGCGCGCCGGGGCGACCTCTATCGAGATTCCCCCTCCACGGTCCGGGTACACACTGCGGGCGGTGGCCGGCGGCGCGAACATGGGCTCGATGAACCGGGCCGAACTGGGTCGCCGGCTCTACGAGCGCTCACACTTGGTGGGGGAGTTCCGGTTGCGCTCGGGCGCCATCGCCACCGAGTACTTCGACAAGTACCTGTTCGAGTCCGACCCCGAGCTGTTGCGGCACATCGGTGATGCCCTCGCCGGACTGGTGCCCCCCGGCACCGAGGGACTGGCCGGCCTCGAGCTGGGCGGCGTGCCCCTGGCCGTGATGCTGTCGCAGATCACCGGGCTGCCGGCTTTCTTCGTGCGCAAGCAGGCCAAGGCTTACGGCACCAGGACCCTGGCCGAGGGCGGTGACGTGGACGGTCGCCGGCTGGTGGTGATCGAGGACGTGGTAACCACCGGGGGAGCGGTGCTCACCTCCTGCCACGCCCTGGTGGAGCGGGGCGCCAAGGTGCGCGACGTGCTGTGCGTGATCGACCGGGAGGCCGGCGGTCCCGAGCACCTCCACAGCTCGGGGTTCGTGCTCCATGCGCTCTTCACCATGAGCGAGCTCGTTCGCGTGGCCCAGGCGTAGGCAGGGCCCAGCCGCAGGCAGACAGGGCCAGGCCGAGGACCTACTTGACCCGGCCCCTGGGGCCACCTTCTAGCGTGGTCCGTGGTCAACGATGAGCGCCCAACGACTTCTGATTAGGCAACCCGTGTCGAGCCGACCCACGAACGGTGCCTCGACCAGCCAGCCAGCCTCTCATTCCGAGTCGAGCCGCCGGCGGGTGCTCGACTTCCTGGCCAGCCGAGGCGGGAGCCTGGAGAGCGAGGACGGTCGGGGGATCACCCGGGAGATGGCCAAGGCGGTGGGCTACGAGGATCTCAGCACGCTGAACGCCATGCTCACCCGCCTGGAACGCGAAGGCGCCATCGTGCGAGAGGTTCGAGGCCGGCGCACCTATCGCATCGCCTTGACATCGGATGCTCCCAAGCGACGTTCGGGGCGTGGGCGCTCGGTCTCGGGCGCCGGCGGCTCCGGAGTCGAAATCTCCGACATCGAGGAGGAGCTCTGCCATCCGCGTGGCCAGCTCCGCTTCTACCTCCTGCTGCTCATCAACGAGCGCCCGGGCCACGGATACGACCTGGTCGAGCGCTTGCGTCCCTTCGGGTATCTCCGCGACGACCCGGCCCAGACATACCGAGCCCTGCACTGGCTGGAGGGTGCCGGCCTGGTGCATCCGGAGTGGGAGACGGCGGGCCCGGGACCGGCGCGCAGGGTGTTCACCATCACCAAGCTCGGCCGGAGCACGGTCGAGCGCTGCGCCGAGGCCATGCGCGAGCGCATCGTCAACGTCGAGCGCTACCTCGGTGCCCTATCGGGCCAGCCGTCGTCGGCTGCGCCTGACGAGGCCCACGGCTTCGAGGTGCTCGTGGAGGCCAAGCTGTCGGTGAGCGCCGAGGACGAGTCCTCGGCACGACGCAAGGTGGAGCAGGCCCTGGCCGAGTCCCGCATGGTTGGTCCCGGCGTGCGGTCCACGGGTGAGGTGTGGCTCTACGAGGCCACCGAGGAGCAGGAACAGGACGGTTGAGGGGCCGCCCTCGGGCGGCCGACGGTAGCGTGCCAGGCGATGCCACCACCGCCCGGCACCGTCGTCGTCTGGTCCGACGTGGCCTGTCCGTGGGCCCATGTCGCCGTCGCCCGCCTGCACCGGGTCCGTGACGAGCTCGGTCTGGTCGACAGCGTGCGCCTGGACCACCGGGCGTTCCCCTTGGAGCTGGTCAACGGGCGCCCCACACCGAGGTCGACCCTCGACGCCGAGATCCCCGTTGCCGGGGCTCTGGAGCCGGGCGCCGGATGGCAGGTGTGGCAGGGAGGAGACTCCGCGTACCCCGTAACCACCCTTCTGGCCATGGAGGCCGTCCAGGCCGCCAAGGAGCAGTCCCTCGCTGCGAGCGAGGCCCTGGACCTGGCGCTGCGGGCCGCCTTGTTCGCCCAGAGCCGCTGCATCTCGTTGCGCAACGTGATCCTCGACGCCGCCGCTGAGTCGGCGGCCGTCGACGTGGACGTCCTCGCCGACGCCCTCGACCACGGGAGGGCCCGGCACCGGGTCATGGACGACTTCGAGCAGGCCTGTGGCGACACCGTGCAGGGCAGCCCCCACCTCTTCCTGCCCGACGGCACGGACGTGCACAACCCCGGCATCGAGATTCACTGGCAGGGCGAGAAGGGGACCGGCTTCCCGGTGGTGGATTCCGACCAGCCGGACGTCTACGTGGAACTTCTCCGAGGCGCCGCCGATCCGGCTACACGGTGAGTCGACAGCTGGTGCTCACCGGAGCCGGCGTCCGACCGGGCTAGGCAGGAGGTCTAGTCCTCGGACGCCGAGTGACGCGGGGCCCATCCTCGTCGGCATCGCCAGCCGCGGCCCCCCATGCGCTCCGCCGGCCACCGTCCGCGTCGTCGGCCTGTGCCACCTGCGTAGTCGCTTCCCCTTGCCGGCCGCCGTAGGCCTCAGGTCGGGGCGGCGGTGCCGGGCGCCACGGTCGGGCTTCGGTGTCGTGGCCTCGATGGTCGACACCATGGTCCCCCGCTTCCTGGCGATCGCGGGGCTGAGCTCCGACGGTGGGGTCGAGCGCCCTGTGAACGAGCTTGGCGTGCCAGCGCTCGCCCAGGATCCCCCCCAGGATGGGGCCGAGGACGATGGCCACGAGGGAGGCGATGCCCGCCACGGTGCCGGCGTCGCCCCACTCCTCGCTGGACGTGGGGATGCCCACGCTCCTGAAGTTGCGGACGGCTTCGTCGGTGTCGGTTGCCAGGTTGACCAGCACGGAGACCCCCACCACGACCAGCACGCCCAGCACGAACACGAGGAAACCGTTGAGGGCTCCCGCCCGGCGGGCCATGCGCCCGGCGACGTAGCCGCCGAACAGGTAGGACAGAAATAGGACCGCGGCCACGATGAGCCCGGCGGTCGCCCCCAGCTCCTCCCAGTTCAAGGTGGCCACCTTGTCGCTGACGCCAACGGCGTTTGCCACGGCCGCCACCACCGATGCCAGCACCAGGAAAGCCCCGTAGGCCACCAGGGTGCCGGCCAACACGGCGAACAGGGAGATCCTCCCCATTCCTGCGTCCTTGGCCAGTGCGACCCGATCCGATCCGCTCTCAGCGGCGCTCGTCCTGCGCATGGCAGAACCTCCCTCGTCAGTGCGTCGTACGGTTGCCAGTGCGCTTCGGCCCCAAGAGTACCGTGGCCATCACTTCTTCGACGACGCGTCGGTGGTGAGTCCCCACGTGGACGGCATGGCGTACGAGGTCCATGGTCGAGACCTGTGGCCCCGAGCGCAGCCACCCATGGCGCTGCCATTGCCTTCCCTCGATGTTGTCGACACGCGCAGCCAGACCGTCACACTCCGTCCGTATGCGATCGAGAACTTCGTCCACTGCAGCGGTGCGGGGCGCTCCCACTCCAACGTCAACCGAAGGCTCGTCATGCAGCTGGACCTGCTCGACGGCCTTCGCCACCGCGCCCATGACGTCGGCCACGTGGGCTCCGTGCTCGAGGGCCGACCACCGGCCGGTGCCGGGCCGTTGGGTAACCACCCTCGCGCCTTCGTCGTCGTCGACCCGGACGAGAAGGCGTCGGTAGCGGCGGGGGTAGGAGCGCAATGCCGCCGACGCGTCGGGCGGTTTCACCGTGCGGGGGTCCAGCCCGCAGATGGGACAGGGCCCCGCATCGGCGGAGACGGCGGTGGGATCGACGGCTCGGGGATCCATGAAGCCGGAGACCATGGCGCTACGGTACGGCGCGGTGGCCACCCGGATCGGCGATGGCGTCCTGCAGATCGACACCCGGCTCGGGGGATGGGACCGGGTCACCGCCGCCTACCTGGTCGACGGCCCCAAACCCGTGCTGGTCGAGACCGGGAGCCGGTCGTCCCTGCCCAGCCTGCTGGCCGAGCTGGAGGCCCTGGGCGTGGGGGCCTCCGACCTTGCCGGCGTGATCGTGACCCACATCCACCTCGACCACGCCGGTGGCGTGGGTGACGTGGCCCGGCTCTTCCCCCGAGCCACGGTTTACGTGCACCCTGCCGGCGCCCGTCATCTGGCCGATCCCAGCCGGCTGGTGGACTCCGCGGCGCGCGTCTACGGCGACCTCCTCGACGGGCTCTACGGGCGCCTCGAGCCCACGCCGCCCGAGCGCGTCAGTGCCCTCGA
>JADDQT010000088.1 GCA_016781225.1 Actinomycetota bacterium | reverse complement strand
GGCCCGGCACAGGAAGGCCTTGGCCGCATAGGCCACGCCGTCGCCGAAGGCGGCAACCGCCTCCTGGCAGCGCAGGCGCAGGTGCTCCTCGTCGTAGACGAACAGCGGCGTCCCGTGCTCTGCGGCCAGATCGAGCAGGTCCACGCCCCCCACGGACAAGCGTCCGTCGTCGCTGACCCGTGACGTCAGCGGCAGCAGGTGGGCAGGCAGCGGCGTCAAGGCACTGGAGGCTATGCCCGCCTTCGATGGGTGGCGTGCGTTTGACGTGGCCGGTGGAGGCACCGACGATGAGTCGCCATGGCGTCCAGTGCCGATGAGTGACCCCCGCCACACGCTGAGGGCTCGGTTCGACCACGCCATCGTGACCGCCTTCGGTAGTCATCATGCGGGGACCGATCCGCTGCTGCGCCGGTCCCAGCAGGCCCGGTTCGGGGACTACCAGGCCAACGTGGCCATGAGCCTGTCGAAGCGGCTGGGATCCAATCCCCGAGACGTGGCCGCGGCCATCGTGGCCAACCTCGACGTCGCCGGCGTCTGCGAGGCGGTGGACGTGGCCGGACCGGGCTTTGTGAACCTCACGCTCCGGGCCGACTACCTGGGTGCGGAGCTTGGTGCCACCGCGGCTGAGGAGCGCCTGGGTGTGCTCCCGGCCGAGACAGCGGAGACGGTGGTCGTGGACTACTCGGCACCGAACGTGGCCAAGGAGATGCACGTCGGTCACCTGCGCAGCACCATCATCGGCGACGCCCTGGTGCGGGTGCTCGAGCTGCTGGGCCACAACGTGATCCGCCAGAACCACCTGGGCGACTGGGGCACCCCGTTCGGGATGCTCATCGAGCACCTGGTAGACCTCGGCGAGGAGGAGGCCGCCCACGAGCTCTCGGTGGGCGACCTCGACGGCTTCTATCGCCAGGCTCAGGCGAAGTTCAACGCCGACCCTGCCTTCGCCGAGCGGGCCCGGCTGCGAGTGGTGGCGCTCCAGAGCGGCGACCGGCAGACCCTCGGGCTGTGGGGACTTCTGGTGCGGGAGTCCAACCGATACTTCGCCGCCGTCTACGAACGGCTCGGCGTCACCCTCACCGACAGGGACCTCTGCCCCGAGAGCTTCTACAACCCGATGCTCACCGATGTGGCCCTCGAGCTGGAGTCGAAGGGCCTGGCGTGGCTCGACGACGGAGCACTGTGCGCCTTCCCGCCCGGGTTCGCCGGCCGCGAGGGCGAGCCGCTGCCGCTGATCGTTCGCAAGCGTGACGGGGGGTACGGCTACGCCGCCACGGACCTGGCTGCCGTGCGTTACCGAGCAAGGGAGCTGGGGGCCACCCGCCTGGTGTACGTGGTCGGGTCACCGCAGAGCCAGCATCTGGCCATGGTCTTCGCCACCGCCGGTCAGGCCGGCTGGCTGGAGTCCTCCCGGGCCGAGCACGTGGCCTTCGGGTCGGTCCTCGGTCCCGACGGGAAGATGTTCAAGACCCGCAGCGGGGAGACGGTGAAGCTGGGCGCCCTCCTCGACGAGGCCGTGGAGCGAGCCGCCTCGGTGGTGGCGGAGAAGAGCCCCCACCTGGACGGCGCCGAACGTGCTGAGGTGGCGCGGGCTGTCGGCGTCGGTGCCGTCAAGTACGCCGACCTCGCCAACGACCGGGTCAAGGACTACGTCTTCGACTGGGACCGGATGCTGGCCATGGACGGCAATACCGCCCCCTACCTCCAGTACGCCCGTGCCCGCGTCCGGTCCATCTTCCGCCGCTCCGGCGAGGCCGGACCGGTGGTCGATGGTTCGGCCGTTGCCATCGTCGACCCGGCGGAGCGGGCATTGGCGCTCGACCTTCTGTCCTTCGACGAGGCCGTGCGTTCCACCGCTGAGCTCTCGGCGCCCCACCGCCTGTGCACCTACCTGTTCGGGCTGGCCAGCTCCTTTACCACCTTCTACGAGCGCTGTCCCGTTCTGCGGGCCGACACCGATGAGCAGCGCCGCTCCCGACTGGTGCTGTGTGATCTGACGGCGAGGGCGCTGCAGTCGGGCCTCGGCCTGCTCGGCATCCAGGCTCCCGACCGGATGTAGGAAGTCGATTCGCCGTCCGCTCGCCCAGATTGGTCACTTCCCCGCGTCCCTCGGGCAGGAGGAAGTCCAAACTCGCAGCTCTAAGATGGAGCCAAGCCCTCGTAGCTCAGCGGATAGAGCATCGGCCTCCGGAGCCGGGTGCGCAGGTTCGAGTCCTGCCGAGGGCGCAATCTACAAAGGGGGGAAGCGTAGGACTCCCCTGACCGTTGGAACCCTTGGCGAGGCGGCGATCTCGCCGCCAGCCGCCATCGGAATATGGACTGGTTATCGGCGCCCGACTACTGGCTCAGCCGCCTGGTCCTCCAGCGCCTGCTGGCGGCCATCTACCTGATCGCGTTCGTGTCCACGCTGAACCAGTTCCGTCCCCTTCTGGGCGCCGACGGACTGCTCCCTGTGCCCCGGTTCCTCCGGGCGGCGTCGTTCAGGCAGGCGCCGACCATCTTCCAGCTGCACTACTCCGACGGCTTCGCCATGACTGCGGCCTGGGCGGGCATCGTTCTCTCTTTGGCGGTGGTCGTGGGCCTGGTCGAGCAGGGGCCTCTTTGGATGTCCATGCTGGTGTGGTTCGCCCTGTGGGCGCTGTACCTGTCCTTCGTCAACGTGGGCCAGGCGTTCTACGGCTTCATCTGGGAGACGCTCCTCCTCGAGGCCGGCTTCCTGGCCATCTTCCTGGGTGACGCCCGCACGGCACCCCCGCTGCTGATCATCCTCCTCGTGCGCTGGCTGCTCATCCGTCTTGAGGTGGGAGCGGGGCTCATCAAGTTGCGCCATGACCGCTCCTGGCGGGACCTCACCGCTCTCGACCATCACCACGAGACCCAGCCCCTGCCCAACCCGCTCAGCCGTTACTTCCACCGCCTGCCGGCACAGCTGCACAAGGTCGAGGTCGCAGCCAGTCACGTCGCCCAGCTGGTACTGCCCTTCGGGCTGCTGTTGCCCCAGCCCGTGGCCCGGGTGGCGGGCGCCCTCATCGTGGTGACCCAGGTGTGGCTGATCCTGAGCGGCAACTACGCCTGGCTCAACCTCCTCACCATCGCCTTGGCCGTATCGAGCTTCGACAACGGCTTCCTCGATGACATCCTGCCCGTCCGAGCACCGTCCCTGGACGCCCCGCCACCGTGGTTCAACCTCACCGTCGTCGCGTTGACGGTGGTCATGGCGGCGCTTAGCTACTGGCCGATGCGAAACATGGCCTCGTCCAGGCAGGTGATGAACTACAGCTACAACCCCCTGCGCCTGGTGAACACCTACGGCCTGTTCGGCACCATCACCAAGCAGCGCCATGAGGTTTCCATCGAGGGCACCGATGAGCCGGAGCCCGGGCCGGAGACGACCTGGAAGGAGTACGAGTTCAAGGCCAAGCCGGGCCATCCCCAACGCCGGCCTCGCCAGGTCGCTCCGTACCATCTCCGCCTCGACTGGCTCATGTGGTTCCTCCCCCTATCGCGCCACTTCGCACAGGGTTGGTTCCTCGCCTTCCTCGTCAAGCTCCTCCGCGGCGACGCGGCCACATCGAAGCTCCTGCACAAGGACCCGTTTCCCCACGGGCCGCCGACCTTCGTGCGGGCTCGCCTGTACCGCTACCGATTCTCAACTAGACAGGAACGGCGTGGCACTGGCGCCTGGTGGTCGAGGGAGCTCGTCGGTGAATACCTCCCGCCGCTGACCCTCGATCACCGAGTGGCTGCCGACCCCGGCGACCGGTCTGCACAGCACGCATGAAACTCCGCAGAGCTGCGTTGCCGGGCCCCCTGTGCTGGATCAGGTCGCTCGAAGGCTGGATGGGAGGAAGAACAGAAAGGGGGCCATCCAGGAGCTGGTGGGCTAGGCGGCCAGGGGCATCCGGTCCCCGGCTTGCGACTGCTGTAGGCGCTCGACCGGCTGCTTCGATTCTTCGGCTGAGGCCGTGAGCTGAAGCCGGCGTTGCTCCGCCAGGAAGGAGGGCACTGCAACCTTCCGGTAGTAACCCACGGCTGTGGCGACGACCAGCATTACTGCGACGGCGAACAGCGGCGGAGCCAGCCAGTAGGTCCAAACCTCGGAGGCAAACATGGCCATCATGTCAAAACCCCCTCAACCTCAAAGGCGCTTCTGCCTCCGAGAACGAACGGCGACCCCGCAGATATTCCGACTCGACCGCGTCGTCAGGATCGCCTCCGTCAGCGTGCCGGAAGGAGGAGCTTCTCGATCATGTCCTCGAGCTGGGACCGGCTCAGCTCACCGGTGCGGGTGGCCCGGATCTTCCCGCTCGCCGACACGAACACCGTGCTGGGCATGCCGCGCAGGGCGTAGTCGGCCGCAACCTTGCCTTCGGGATCGGACCCGGACGGGTAGGTGACGCCGGTCTGGCGAAGGAGCTCGCGGGCCGGCGTGCGCCCGTCCTGGTGGTTGACTCCAAGGAATGCCACGCGGTCGCCGAAGCGCTGGTGGGCGGCCTCGAAGTGGGGCATCTCCTTGCGGCACGGCAAGCACCACGAAGCCCAGAGGTTTATCACCACGGGCCTGCCACGAAAGCTCTCCAGCTCGATCCTGCCCGACGGGTCGAGCACGTCGGGGAGCGAGATCGGGGGGGCGACACGCTGCTCCATCTCGAGGGGCACGCTGTCTTCGCCGCGGGTGATGACGACACCGAGGATCACCGCAGCCACGACGGTGACCGCCGCCACGACGAGGCGGGAAGCCGAAGGGACCTTCACAGGCGGACTCTCACGCCCGGCGCCCGCTCCCGAACCGGTGCAGGCGCAGGCTGTTGGCCACCACTGACACGCTGGAGAAGGCCATGGCCGCTCCGGCGATGATCGGGTTGAGCAGACCCAGGGCGGCCATGGGGATCAGGGCGACGTTGTAGCCGAAGGCCCATCCCAGGTTCTGGAGGATGGTGGCGAAGGTTCGCCGTGACAGGCGGATGGCGGTCGCCACACCGTCGAGCTCGGCGGACAGCAGCGTGATGTCGGAGGACTCGATGGCCACGTCCGTGCCGGTGCCGATGGCAATGCCCAGGTCCGCCTGCACCAGCGCGGGCGCGTCGTTGACCCCGTCGCCCACCATGGCCACGACCCGGCCGGCGGACTGCAGCCTTCGAACCTCGGCCACCTTGTCGGCGGGCAGGACCTCCGACAGCACCCGGTCGATCCCCATCTCGGACCCGACGCGCGCCGCAGTGCGGTGGTTGTCGCCGGTGATCATGACAACGTCGATGCCCATGGCGCCGAGCTCCGCCACCGCGGCTCGGGCATCCGCCTTGGGGGTGTCGGCCACGGCGAGCACCCCGCGCACGCGGCCCTCCCACCCGGCGAAGATCGCCGTCTTCCCGTCGCTCTCCAACCCCTCGGCCACCGACTCCAGGTCCGGCACCCGTTCCAGACCGGCCTCGTCCATTAGCCTGCGGCTGCCCACGTGAACGACGATTGCGCCGACCCTCCCCCTCACGCCGTGACCGGCCACCGAGGCGAAGTCGTCCAGGGGCGGCAGGGTGACGGCACGGGCCCGGACACCCTCGACGACGGCCCGACCAACCGGGTGCTCGGACGCGTCCTCCACTGCGGCCGCCCGGGCCAGCAGGTCCCGCTCGTGCGTGCCCTCGGCGGAGATCACGTCGGTCAGGGCCATGCGGCCGGTGGTGAGGGTGCCGGTCTTGTCGAAGACGACGGTGTCCACCCGCTTCGAACGCTCGAGCACCTCGCCGCCCTTGATGAGCACGCCCATGGAGGCGCCCCGGCCCGTCCCAACCATGATGGCCGTGGGGGTGGCCAGCCCCAGGGCGCAGGGACAGGCGATGATGAGGACGGCGACCGCCGAGACCAGACCCTGGGTGGCGTCGCCGGCGAGCAGCCACCACCCGGCGAAGGTGAGGGCGGCGACGGCCAGCACAGCGGGCACGAACACCGAGGCGATCCGATCGGCCAGCCGCTGCACGGGTGCCTTGGTCCCCTGCGCCTCCTCCACCAGCCGCACGATGTGGGCCAGGGCGGTGTCGGCGCCGACGGCGCCCGCCCGCAGCACCAGGACGCCGTGGGTGTTGACGGTGGCGCCCGCCACTCGATCCCCGACGCCCTTCTCGACGGGAACGGATTCGCCGGTGAGCATCGACTCGTCGACGGCCGATGCGCCCTCAACCACCTCGCCGTCGACAGGGATCTTCTCGCCGGGCCGCACGCGCAGGAGGTCGCCCACGCGGACCTGGTCCACGGGCACGGTGCGTTCTTCGCCGTCGACGACCAGGTGGGCGTCCCTGGCGCCGAGCTCGGGCAGGCGGCGGATGGCGCCCGACGCCCGCCCCTTGGCCCGAGCCTCGAAGTACCGGCCGAGGAGCAGGAAGGCGATGATCAGCGCCGCAGTGTCGAAGTAATGGTCGCTGTGGGCGTCCCCCACGACGACCTGGTAGGTGGAGAACCAGAACGCAGCAAGGGTGCCGATGGCGATGAGCGTGTCCATGTTCGCCTGGCGGGCCCGCGCCCGCACGGCGGCCTGGTGGATGAAGGGGTACCCGGCCCAGAACTGCACCGGCACGGTGAGGCCGAGGGCGGCCCAACGAGCCCAGGGCTCGTGCATGAAGGCCATCGAGAGGACCAGCACGACCAGCCCAAGCGGCCAGGCGACGAGCATCCTCCGCAGCCACCCGGCTTCCAGCGTCGACTCAGAGTCGGAGGCGTGCTCCGATGTCGAAGGCGTGACGGGTACCAGCCCGTAACCCAGCTTGGCGACCTTGGCGACCAGATCGTCGCCGCTCACCTGTTCCGTGTCCGCCACCACGGTGGCGCGCTCGGTTGCGAAGTTGACCCCGGCGCGCGCCACGCCCGGCTGGCGGCTCAGCACCTTCTCCACTCTGGCCGCGCACGACCCGCAGGTCATGCCCGACACCTCGAACTCGAGCTCCGTCGAAGTCCCGGGAGGCGGCTCGGGAGAAGTCCGCGCTTCAGCGTGGGTGCGGGATCGGGTGTCGGTCACGGACGGCTCCCTCTGACCGTCTTGGCTTCGGGACCGGGGCCCGTGGTGACCCGATCGTAGCGAAGCGCCTCCATGAGCTCATCGACGATCTCGTCTGTGCGCCCAGCCACCATGGCCGCGGCCACGCATGTCTCGAGGTGGTTGCGCAGCACCACTCGGCTGGCCCGTTCCAGCGAGCCCTGAACCGCGGAGAGCTGTTTCATGACGTCGGGGCAGTACTTGTCGTCCTCTACCATCCGGACCACGGCATCCAGGTGGCCTCGTGCAGTCTTCAGCCGGTTGAGAACAGCCCGTCGGTGGTCGTCCTTCATCATCATGGGACCATACCCTACCCCACCTGGGGTGGGGTAACCGAGCGACGAGCGCCGGGGTTTGTCGCCCGAGGGAACGCCGGTGCATCCTCTTGAGATGAGAGCTCTGCCGTGAGAGCGCTGGTCGCCGACGGTCGAGGGGGCGCAGAGGTGCGGGAGGTGGACGAGCCCCGCCCGGATCCCGCCGAGGCGGTGGTGGCCGTACGGGCCGTCTCCCTCAACCCGTTCGAAGTGCGCACTTTGTCCTCGGCCCAACAAGGTTGGCGGCCGGGCTCGGACGTGGCAGGGGTGGTCGTCGTGCCCGCCTCCGAC
>JADDQT010000087.1 GCA_016781225.1 Actinomycetota bacterium | reverse complement strand
ACCCTCACCGGCGAGCACCTCGCGGCCTACGTCGGCACCTGACCGAGCCCTCGCGGACACCTCGAGACGAGTTCTCTCATCTGTTTCGCCTGGTCCCACTCGACTGCTATCGAGACATGTTGACGCTAGACCGAGTTGCCGTCTCGATGACTTCCCCCGAATCCTGGCCCACGCCAAGCGCGAGGACGGCGGCAACACTCAACCATTCGGTCAGACGGTGAGCAGGCTGGCCCGAGAGCGCGCCGCCGCCCGCCAAGAGGCCAGGCCCGACGACGGCGCCGACGATCAGGACGACGCTCAGGAGGCGGCCAAGCCTCGGCAGAATCAGCGTCCGGCCAACCAACGTCCGGCCAACCAACGTCCGGCGACCCCGGGCGCCCAGGGGAGCCACGGCTCGGGCCGCCCTCGTTAGACAGTTCCACCACGTCACCCGGAACGCCCCGCGCCCGACTGGTGCGGGGCGTTTCGCCGTCCAAAGCCTCCGACGGCCAGGCTCCAGGGGGGAAGTGGAGCTGCCGATGTCAGACCGATGGAGAATCGTTGGATGGGCCATGCCGCCTTCGCTGACGTGCTGAGCGCGGCCCAGGCCAATGCCGGGTGGGCATTCCAGCGCCTCTTCGAGGAGCTGGCCCGACCGGTGGCCGGCTACCTGCGGGTGCAGGGAGCGGCCGAACCCGACGACTTGGCCAACGAGGTCTTCCTCGGGGTGTTCTCGGGGATTGGGAGGTTCGAGGGCAGCCAGGAGCGGTTCCGCTCCTGGGTCTTCACCATCGCCCACCACCGACTCGTCGACGAGCGCCGTCGGCTGAGACGGCGCCCGGCGCTGGCTGACGAGGAGCCCGACGCCAACGTCAGCGGCGGCGATGCCGAGGACGACGCCCTGCGGTCGGGGAGCAACGAGCGGGTCCGACAGCTGCTCGGCCGCCTGGCCCCGGACCAGCGCGACGTGCTTCTGCTGCGGATCCTGGTCGACCTCACCGTGGAGCAGGTCGCCGATTCCCTGGGCAAGACACCGGGCGCGGTCAAGGCCCTCCAGCGCCGGGGCCTGGCCGCCCTGCGCAAGGAAATCTCCACCGAGGGCGTATCCCTATGAGCGTGTTCGACGATCACCACGACGAGATGCAAACGCAGCCCCTCTTCGACGAGCAGACCCTGGAGTCGATCCTCGCAGGCCGGAGCCCCTCCGGACGCCCCGAGCTCGACGAGCTGGCCAGCTTTGTCAACGAGGTCAGAAGCGTTGCCAGCGCTCCGCCTCCCAAGGTGGGCGCGCAGCTGGCGGCGGTCCTGGCGGGCGGTCTCAGCACCGATAAAGGCGACCTGTCGGCGACGGCAGCGAGCAACGTCACCGGGCCTGCGCCGCAGGCGGCCGGACTACCGAAGAGGAGAAAGTCAATGCTAGAGACCATCTTTGCCAAGGCCGTGCTGGCCAAGGCAGCCGTCGTGCTCGGCGGCTTGACCATCGCCACCACAGGCGCGGCGGCAGCCGACCTGCTGCCCGGGCCGGCCCAGAACGGCGTGGCCGCAGTGGTGGAGGCGGTGAGCCCCCTCAACGTGCCAGACAGCGACGACAAGCGCCAGGACGGCGGAAACCGCCAGGACGACGTCGCCGACGAGAAGCCGGAGGTCCCCTCCGACCAGCCCAACCCCAACGCCGAGGCCAACTTTGGCAGCGACGTGTCCAACCGGGCCCAGACCACCGAGGACAAGGGCAAGGACTTCGGCCAGAGCGTGAGAAACGACGCTCCCAAGGCCGATGCGGCGAACGACGCCCAGAAGCGCCGCCCGGCGACTGCTCCCGCCCAGCGACCGGCCACCACGCCGACCGCTGACAGCAACCCTGGCACTCCCAACAGGGAGAGGGCTCCGAGCCAGCAGCCCTCGACCACCCCGACGGCTGACAGCAACCCCGGCTCTGGCTATCGCCGCTGAACCGACGTAGCCAAGCAGCGCCCCGCACGACAGGGTGCGGGGCGCTGTCGCGTCGAGCCTGCGGCCACGCCGTAGATTGGCCCTGGTGCTGCGCTACCTGACCGCCGGCGAGTCTCACGGACGGGCGCTGCGGGTGATCCTCGAAGGCCTGCCCGCCGGGCTGCCCCTCACCGTGGAGCAGGTCCAGGCCGAGCTCTCCCGCCGCCGGCTCGGCTACGGCCGCGGTCCTCGCATGCGCTTCGAGCAGGACGACGTCACGCTGGTCGGAGGGGTTCGTCACGGTTACACCAAGGGCGGGCCCGTCGCCATCGACATCGCCAACACCGAGTGGCCCAAGTGGGAGCAGGAGATGTCACCGGCGCCGGGGCATACCGAGCGCCCGCTCACCCAGCCCCGTCCCGGCCACGCCGACCTGGCCGGCATGCAGAAGTACGGCCTCTCCGACGCTCGCGACGTGCTGGAGCGGGCGTCGGCTCGGGAGACAGCGGCGCGTGTCGCGGCGGGCACCTGCGCCAAGGCCCTGCTTGCCCACCTGGGCGTCGAGGTCGTGTCCCATGTGGTGCAGTTGGGGCCGGTCGTGTCGAAGTCCACCGAGCGGCCCGGCCCCGCCGACCTCGACAAGGTCGACAGCTCACCCGTCCGCTGCTTCGACCCGGCGACCGAAGAGGCCATGGTGGCCGAGATCAAGGCCGCGGCCAAGGACGGGGACTCGTTGGGTGGCGTAGCCGAGGTCCTCGCGTACGGCGTGCCGGTGGGACTCGGCAGCCACGTGCACTGGGACCGCAAGCTGGACGGCCTGCTGGCCCATGCCCTCATGAGCATCCATGCCGTCAAGGCGGTGGAGATCGGCGAAGGCTTCGATGTCGCCGGTCGCCGGGGGTCGCGCGCCCACGACCCCATCACCTGGGACGGCGAGGTAGGGGAGTACCGCCGGGAGTCCGACATGGCCGGGGGCATCGAGGGTGGCATCTCCACCGGTGGCCTGCTCAGCGCCAGGGCGGCCATGAAGCCGCTGTCGACCCTGAACCGGCCCGTGCTCAAGACGGTGGACGTGCACACCAAGGAGGAGACGGTCTCGTTCAAGGAACGGACCGACGTCACGGCGGTGCCGGCCATGGGGGTGGTGGCCGAGACCATGGTTGCCCTGGTGCTGGCTGGCGAGTCGCTGCGCAAGTTCGGTGGGGACTCGCTTCCCGAGACGGTGCGCAACCACCGGGCCTACCTACAGAGCCTCCGTGACCAAGGGTGAGCGCATCCTCCTGGTCGGCATGATGGGCGCGGGCAAGACCACGGTGGGCCGGGCCCTGGCCGCCCGCCTTGGCTACGGCTACATGGACAGCGACCACCAGGTCGAGAGCCGCACCGGCCACACTGTGCGAGAGATCTTCGAGACAAGGGGCGAGGCCGCGTTCCGCGAGGAGGAGAAGCTCGCCCTGGACGAGGCCCTGGCCGGCGACACCCCGATGGTCGTCTCGGTCGCAGGTGGCGCAGTGCTCGACCCGCACAACCGAGAGCAGCTCGGCCGCGCCGGCCTGGTGGTGTGGCTCAAGGCCGACCCCGAGGTCCTCGCCCGTCGGGTGATGGGCCAGGGGCCCCGCACCGCTCACCGCCCCCTGCTGGGCCAGGACCCTCAGGAGGCGCTCACTCGGCTGTATCGGGACCGGGCTCCGCTCTACGAGGAGCTGGCCGACCTGGTCATCGACGTGGAGCGGCGCACGCCGGAGGAAGTGGTCCGAGAGGTCATCGACCACCTGGGAGCAGCGTGATCACCGTCCCCGTGGAGCTGGGGGCTCGCTCATACCCGGTGATGGTCGGCCCCGGTGCTCGCAACGCCCTCGCCGACGTCCTGCCCGAAGGAGCCAGAAGGGCGGCCGTGGTCACTCAAGAGGCCGTGCCAGTGGTGGTCGATCCCGGTCTTCCGCACCAGCGCTTGGTCATCGGTCCTGACGAAGGGGCCAAGCGCCTCAGCACGGTGGAGGAGCTCTGCCGGGCCTTCACCCGCTTCGGCCTGACCCGAGCCGACGTGGTGGTTGCCGTCGGAGGCGGCGTCGTCACCGACGCCGCCGGTTTGGCCGCTGCGGTGTACCACCGGGGCGTCGCCGTGGTCCACGTGGCCACCACGCTGCTGGCCCAGGTGGACGCCGCCATAGGAGGCAAGACCGGTGTCAACCTGCCCGAGGGCAAGAACCTGGTCGGTGCGTTCTGGCAGCCGGCGGCGGTGCTGTGCGACACAGAGACCCTGGAGACGCTGCCCCCCGAGGAGTACCGCAGCGGCTGCGGTGAGATGGCCAAGTACCACTTCCTCGGTGGTGAGGATCTGGGCCAACTGGCGCTGGACGAGCGCGTGGCCCGCAGCGTGGCCATCAAGGCCGAGGTGGTGGCTTGCGACGAGCGAGAGTCCGGGCGCCGGGCGGTGCTCAACTACGGGCACACCCTCGCCCACGCCCTGGAGACCGCCGGTGGCTATGGGCTGCGGCACGGGGAAGCGGTGGCCGTGGGGTTGGTCTTCGCGGCGCGCCTGGCCCACCGCCTGGGGAGGATCGACGAGGCGAGGGTGCACGACCACTTGGAGGTGGTGCGAAGCTACGGCCTTCCCGAGGCCGTGCCTCCGCAGATCGATCCCGGTGAGCTGGTCACCCTCATGGCCCGGGACAAGAAGGCAACCCGAGGCATCACCTTCGTGCTCGACGGACCGCGCGGTGTGGAACCGGTCCCCGACGTGGCGCGGGCGGACGTGGAGGCCACGCTGAAGGAGATGTTCTGATCCAGTGAGCCCCGCCCTGCTGCTGCTGTCCGGTCCCAACCTCAACCTCTTGGGCGAGCGCCAGCCTCTCGTGTACGGCACAGACACGCTCGACGACCATGTGGCCAGGGCCCGGGCCGCGGCCGAGGCGCGTGGTCTGGACCTCGAGCACTTCCAGTCCAACCACGAAGGGGCTCTGGTGGAGACCGTTCACTCGGCTCGTGGCCGCTGCGCCGCCATCGTCGTCAACGCCGCCGCCCTCACCCACTACGGCTGGTCGCTCCACGACGCCCTGGCCGCCTTCGACGGGGTGGTGATCGAGGTGCATCTGTCCAACCCCTCCGCCCGCGAGCCGTGGCGCCACACGTCGGTGTTGGCGCCCGTGGCCGACGGCACCATCAGCGGGCTCGGCGGGCTCGGCTACGAGCTGGCCGTGGAGGCCGTGGCCAGGCTGCTCGATGAACGGTCGACGGCCCATTGAGCGCGCCCCCCTCGACCACGCTGGTGGCCATGGACGTGGCCGGTCGGGTGGAGCGGCTGCGCCCGCGCGTGGAGCAGGCAGGCTGTGACGCCCTCCTCGTGACCAATCTCACCAACGTGGCCTACCTGACCGGTTTCACCGGCTCGGCGGGTCTGCTGCTCGTCCTCCCCGACGAGATGGTGCTCACCACCGACGGGCGCTACCGGCAGCAGGCGGGCGAGCAGCTGGCCGCCGCCGGGGTTGACGCGCGCGTCGAGATCGGCGGTGCGGGACGCCAGCGTGAGGCCCTGGTGGAGGCTGTCGCCCACGTCGGCCGCCTGGGCCTCGAGGCCGCTCATGTCACGTGGGCGCAACAGCGCGACTTCGCCGGCGAGGAGTGGTTCCGCTCCGCCGAGCTGGTGGCCACGGCCGGCGTGGTGGAGCAGCTGCGCCAGGTGAAGGACGCCGGTGAGCTGGCCCGCATCGCCCAGGCCGCCTCCATCGCCGATCGGGCTCTGGAGGCCGTCAAGGCGCGCCTCGCAGAAGGCGCCACCGAGCAGGAGGTGGCACTGGCCCTCGACGTCGAGATGCGCCGCCTCGGGGCATCCGGCAGCGCTTTTCCCACCATCGTGGCGTCGGGCCCCAACGGGGCCAAGCCCCACGCCCTCCCATCGGCCCGGCCCATCGGGAGGGGGGAGATGGTGGTGATCGACTTCGGGGCGACGGTCGACGGCTACCGGTCGGACATGACCCGGACCCTTTGTGTGGGCCCGCCGGCGACGCAGACGCTGGCCCGGATGTTCGAGGTGGTCACCGACGCCCAGCGCGCCGGGGTCGCCGCCGTCGCCGCCGGACGTACCGCCGCCGAAGTGGACGCCGCCTGCCGAGAGGTCATCGACGACGCCGGGTGGGGGGTGGCCTTCGTGCATGGCACCGGTCACGGAGTCGGCCTCGACATCCACGAGGCTCCGGCGGTGGCGGCAACCTCGGGTGATACCTTGGCCGCCGGCCACGTGGTGACGGTTGAGCCGGGCGTGTACATACCCAGCCAGGGTGGTGTCCGCGTGGAGGACACCGTGGTCGTCACCGACGACGGCTGCCGGCCACTGACCCTGTCACCGAAGGACCTTTCACCCAGCGAAGGCAGCGTGCGATGAGTGTGTCCACCAACGACCTGAAGAACGGAATGAGCCTCGATCTGCCCGAGGGCCTGTTCTCCGTGGTCGAGTTCCAGCACGTGAAGCCGGGCAAGGGCGGCGCGTTCGTGCGTACCAAGCTCAAGAACGTGCGGACCGGGGCGGTCATCGACCGCACGTACCGGGCCGACGAGAAGCTCGAGCGGGCCATGATCGACAAGCGGGAGATGCAGTACCTCTACCGCGACGGTGATCAGTACGTGTTCATGGACAACACTTCGTACGACCAGCTCCACGTCGAGGCCCAGACCCTGGGTGCGTCGGCCAGGTTCGTGAAGGAAGGCGACCCGGTGGTGCTCCAGATGTACGGCGCGGAGATCGTCGGCGTAGACCTTCCGGCGGCGGTGGAGCTGGCCGTCACCGCCACCGAGCCCGGAATGCAGGGCGATCGGGTGTCGGGCGCCCGCAAGCCGGCCACCCTGGAGACCGGCTTCGTCCTCCAGGTCCCGCTCTTCGTGAACCAGGGTGACCGGGTCAAGGTCGACACCCGCACGGGCGAGTACCTCACCAGGACGACGGGCTGACCATGGGAGCCCCGTGAGCGTGGGGGCCCCGTCCCGGAGGGAGGGCCGGGAGCGAGCCCTGTCGCTGCTCTACGAGGCGGAGGCCAAGGACGTGTCGCCGCCGGACCTTCTGGCCGAGCTTCCCGTCGACCCGCCGCCGTTCGTCACCGACCTGGTGGCGGGCGTGAGCCGGTGCCAGGCGCGCATCGACGAGCTCATCGCACGCCATGCCGTGGACTGGAGCGTGGACCGCATGGCCGTGATCGACCGCAACGTCCTGCGCCTGGCGGTCTACGAGCTCATGGAGCGCCCGGAGGTGCCCAGGGGCGCGGTGATCTCGGAGGCGGTGGAGCTCGCCAAGCGCTACTCCACGGACGACTCCGGACGCTTCGTGAACGGAGTGCTGTCGAGCGTGGCGTCCGAGGTCCGGGCCGACTGAATCCATCCACGGGATCGGTCCGTTTCGGAGGCGCCGACCGCTGGTAGTCTCTGACCCCGACCGTGAATTGGGCCCTGTGAGGCCCGAACGGAAAGGACTGGACTTGGCTGAGCGGGAACGGTTGCTGACGGCGGCCCGGATCGGCGTCACAGCCCCCGTCAGCCGTCCGACGGTCGGATTCGTGCCACGGGCACAGGTGATGTCCGCCGACGACGTGCGCCGGGCGCTCACCCGCATCGCCCACGAGACCGTGGAGCGCAACCACGGGCTGGAGGACGTGGCCCTCGTCGGCCTTCAGACGGGCGGGGTGCCCCTGGCCCGGCGCATGGCCGCCGAGCTCGAGCGCATCGAAGGCACCGCGGTCCCGGTCGCCA
>JADDQT010000086.1 GCA_016781225.1 Actinomycetota bacterium | reverse complement strand
AGCGACGAGTGGCTCGCCGCCCTGATCGGGTCGTCGAATGTGACGGAGGCCGGCTTCGGGCTCGACCGCCGACGGGGCCACCACGAGCTCAACCTGTGGCTCGGCTGTCCGGCAGGTTCACGAACGGCCAAGCACCTGCGGGCGCTGGCCCGCCCCGGTGCCCGGGTCGAGCTCGACGACGAGCGCTGGGAGCCCGTCCCTGACGAGGACGAGCCGACCACCCCTGAGCTCCCGCGCGGGTTCGTCAACTGCGTCGTCCACGTTGGAACATCACCCCGTGCGCTGCTCCTTCTCGACCCCGGCGCGCTGCCCGCATCTTGGGACGTGCGCTCACCGGAGGGGCGCGTGCTGCTCACGGCTAACGCATGGCGCACCGCCGGCTCGCCTCGCGACTCGGCCGTCGACCTGCCTGATGAGGCGCTTCCGGCGTATCTACTCGTCCACTGGGACGCCGACGAAGACTCATGTCAGGCGACGTGGACGGCCAACGTGGAGGATCGATCAGCACTGCCGCCACCCGCCGAGCTCGCGGAGCTGCCGGTCGACGTGCTTCTCGCCGCGCTCGCGTCGACGCGTCCACTTCCCGTGGCCCTCGAGCACGAGCTTCGACGCCGCGCTCGCACGGACGGAAAGGGAGATCGCCTTGAACTTGACCCGCTGCTCCGCTTCGACGCCAGCGGACTGCTGTTGCAGCGAACCCGCCACCTGTCCCTCGCCCTTTGGCGGCTCCAGGATCGCCTCGGTCGACCTGCCACCAGCCTGGAGGCCGTGCACTGGCGGTTGCACGGCGCATTCGGGCCGCTTGCCATCGCCGACGGCCTGGTCAGCGCAGCTCGCGAGCAGCAGACGCTGCCTGGCGAGGCACACTTCCTGCTCGCCGAGCTGGCCCTCACGATCGCAGCAGTCGACTGGTCGCGGGTCGCGGTGACCATCGACTTGAAGCATGTGCGGGGCCTCGTCTCCGACGTGCTTGGCGCCATCGAAGAACGTCGCCAGACCCTTCCCCCGGCACCCGATCCGGCGCTCGACGCATACGTTCGCGACGCCCTCCAGGCGGCGCGGCGGTGAACTGGCATCTGAGCCCAAAGGTCAGCCTCCGCAACGACCGCGTCCCTGATGAGGACGCTGACCGTCAGCAGCGGACGGCGGCGGAGATCCTCCGGCGCCTGGCAGAACAACCCGGGCTCGTGCTGGCCGATGAGGTCGGCATGGGCAAGACCTACGTGGCCCTTGCGGTTGGCGTGTCGGTGCTCGAAGCAACAGGGCGGAAACGGCCAGTCGTCGTCATGGTCCCGGCCGCCGTTGCCGAGAAATGGCCCACCGAGTGGGCGGTCTTCGCTGAGCGGTGCCTGCCGGCGGGCCACGGGCTGCGCGCCTCGGCCCCTGTGCAGCGGGGCAGCGAGTTCCTCAAGCTCCTCGACGATCCCGCTTCGACTCGGTCGCATCTCATCTTCCTCACCCATGGTGCCCTGACGAGCAATCTCAACGACCCCTTCATCCGCCTGGCTCTACTCCGGCGAGCGATGCTCCGTCGCCCGGAGCTGGTAAGGCGACGACGCGCCGTCGCCCGCTTCGCCAGTTCTCTGCTGAACGACAAGCGATTCAACGAGGACACAGCAGCGGCGCTGCTCGAAGCGCCTGTCGGGAGGTGGAAGGACGTGTGGACCCGTTCTCGGCCCCAGCATCCCCTGGCCGACGACCCGGTCCCGTTCGTCCTGGAGCGGGCGCTCAAGGGCGTCGGGCTTGGCCCTCTGCGGGAGGCGCTGGCGGCCGTCCCCGTCCATCGGAACGCCAGCTTCCACTCCCGGGTGCGGGCCGCCCGTAACCAGCTCAACCAAGCCCTGAACGCAACGTGGACCGAGAGCCTCGGCGCCCTCGATGTGCATCTCCCTCTCCTGGTCCTCGACGAGGCCCACCACGTCAAGAACCCCAATCAACTGGCCCGCCTCTTCGCCAACGAGGAAGCCGAGCAGGATGCTGAGGCTCTGCAGGGGCCGCTAGGGAACATGTTCGAGAAGATGGTTTTCCTCACGGCCACGCCGTTCCAACTCGGCCACCACGAGCTGCTACACGTGCTCGATCGATTCCACGGGGTGCGCTGGCCCACCGCGCTAGCTCGGTCCCGCTTCGACGAGCAGACGGACCGGCTCCGCACGGCACTCGACCGAGCGCAGGCGACCGCGCTGCGGTTCGAGCGTGCGTGGTCGCGCATCGATCCACTCGACGGTCCGCTTGTTGCCCCCCTTCGGTCGTTCGAGCCCGACGAGGGGCAGCCCGAGCCGGTGCGCACGGCGCTCATGATCGGCGCCGAAGCAAGCGCCGAGTTCGCCGCGACCGAGGAGCTACTCCGGCCGTGGGTGATCCGCCACGTCAAGCCGCACAAGGCCCAGCGGCGGCGGTATCACCCCGGCCGCTCGATCCTCGACGATGGAGCCAGCGACATCGGCTTGCCGGTCGGCGGCCCGGCGACGCTGCCCTTCCTGCTCGCTTCGCGCGCACAAGCGGTCGCATCGCTCCACGGCTCCGACGGTGAACGGTCGACCCGCGCCTATTTCGCGTATGGGCTCGCCTCGTCGTTCGAGGCCTATGCCGACACCCGCCGCAACCGCCTCGCCAACATCGACGAACAGAACGGCCAGGAAGCGGTCGCGATGGAGCTGTCCCCGCAGCTGCGCTGGTACCTGGACCGGATTGCGGCCGCCCTTCCCGACGACACTACCGAGGGCTGGGCCGCTCACCCGAAGGTGGCGGCCACCGTCGACCGGGTGCGGGAGCTGTGGTGCAACGGTGAGAAGGCACTCGTGTTCTGCTTCTACGTCGAGACGGGCCGGGCGCTGCGGTCACACATCTCACGGGTCCTGCGACAGGAGGTCGTCTCCCGAGCCGCTGTCGGTCTCGGTCTCGACGCCGCAAATGAAGGCGAGATCCTCGCCGCTCTCGATCGGATCGGTGAGCGACTGCTCCGCAGCGACGCCCGCGGATACGACGCCTTCCGCGGGCAGGTGCGGTCGCTCGCCGGCGACCTCGACGACGCCACCCAGGAGCGGGTGGCCGAGGTCGTCACCCGCTTCATGCGTACGCCGTCGTTCTTGGTGCGCTTCGTGGACCTATCAAAGGACGCTTCTGTCGACGATCTAGTCGCGGGGCTTGAGCGGCCCGACGTCTCCGGCACCACGCTGGCCAGCAGGGTGCGTGCGTTCGCCACTGCGCTCGACCAGAAGGTTGATGTCGAGCGGGAAGAGCTATTGGCCGCCCTTACCGGTATCCAGACCGGAGGTATCGCCAGCGCGGCCGACGACTTCGACCCTTCGGAACGGGCTCGGCACCGGGAAGTGCTGCTCCCCAACGTCCGGCTCGCAAACGGGGGCGTACGCCAGGCCACCCGACGGCGCCTCATGCTCGCCTTCAACACCCCGTTCTTCCCCGAGGTGCTGGTTGCGAGCTCGGTCATGGCCGAAGGTGTCGACCTGCACCAGGACTGTCGCCACGTCATCCACCACGATCTCGACTGGAACCCGAGCACGCTCGAACAGCGCACCGGGCGGGTCGACCGCATCGGATCAAAGGCGGAGACAGCCGGACAGCCGGTCGTGATCTATGAGCCGTACCTGGGTGGCACCCACGACGAAAAGATGTTCCGGGTCGTGAAGGACCGCGAGCGCTGGTTTGGCGTCGTGATGGGCGAAGCCCCCAGCTCCGAAGAACGCGCCACCGAGCAGCAAGCGGCGCGGGTGCCGCTACCGCTCGGACTGGCAGAGCAGATCACGATGAACTTATCCCTTTGACATAGGGCGATACCAGGACGGTCGTTTTGAGGCCTCTACGGGCCCCTCAGTCGATCATCGTGGAGGAGATCATCTCACTCTGCTGCGTGGGTCGTGCTCCATTCAGTCCCGCCGTCAGGGCCTCGTTTAGCCGCCCTAGCCAGCTCTTCGACCTGAAATCGTCGAAGCGTGGTCCCTCGGGGACAGGGTTCTCGATGGCGGGTGCTGGCGGGGCTCCCGCGAGGGGCACGAGAGGAGCTGTTCACTTCTGAGGTCCTGGAAGCCTTCGGTGCCGTAGGGCGACTTCCACCCATTCCGATGCACGACCGTCGGCTGGATCCGTAGCCCATCTTGGCTCAAGGGCGCGGATCGTCGGTCGCAACCTCGGGAATGTGAGCACCCGGACCGTGTCTAGGATCGGCGCCGGCCACGGCCTACTCGACCGGGTCGTTAGGCCGCCGGCCCGCCCTGATCTCACGACAAGAGCGCACTGCGTGCCACGAAACGCAAGCAGCGAACGCGCGCAGTCCTCAACCAAAGGCAGCGGCTTCTAGCGGCCACCTACCTCACGGGACCGTCCCTCTCCGGGTTCAACGGCTGTTGTGTTGTGCCGCAACTGCGTTGCGGCTCGCTCGTCCGAGTTCCGGAGCTGCCGTCTCCGGTCCGGTGACTCCGCCGAGGGGGCCGTCGATGTGCACCGTACTATGAACGGTAGAACCAACCAACTGAGGGCGCGAAAGGCGTCGTGAGCCCGTCCGCGTCCTCCGAAGCAGCGACCTCGCGTGATCGCGGCGCTATCCAACCAAGGAGGCTGACTGGGCTGATACGTTCTGCGACCGCCCACACATCGGAGCCTGACGGCCAGCCGTTCGACTTGAACATCGAGCGGGTCCTCGAGCATTGGACCGTGGCACACGCCGTGCGGGAGATCATCGCCAATGCCCTCGATGAGCACGAGCTAACCGGCAGCCCCGTGCCGGAAATCCGCAAAATCGACAGCGCTTGGCGCGTGACCGACTTTGGGCGGGGTCTGCGCCGAGAGCACCTGACCCAGAACGAGAACCGAGAGAAGCTGCGCTCGGACCGGGTCATCGGCAAGTTCGGCGTTGGGCTCAAGGATGCGCTGGCGACCTTCGATCGCCACGGGATCCACGTCCAGATGAAGTCCGGCCACGGCGACATCACGATCGGCCGAGCGGCCAAGCATGGGTTCGACGACATCGTCACTCTCCACGCCTTTATCGCCTCGCCCCCGAACCTCGATATGGCAGGCACCGAGGTTGTCTTGACCGGGGTGGCCGATGGGGACGTCGAGGCGGCCATGGGCTTCTTCCTGCGCTACAGCGGGGAGACCGTCCTGGAGGAAACCCGCGACGGCCAAGTCTTGGCCCGAGCGCCCACAGGGAAGGCACGAATCTATGTCCGGGGATTGTTCGTGGCGGAGGAGGAGAACTTTCTCTTCTCCTACAACGTCACAAATGTGACTACACCTCTCCGCAAGGCCCTCAACCGGGAGCGGACAAACGTGGGTCGTGGGGCCTACAGCGACCGGGTCAAGGCGATCCTGTTGGCCTCCACGAGCAGCGAGGTGGCCAGCCCTCTGGCCGAGGACCTAGCCCTGATCGAGCAGGGTCGTGCCCACGACGAACTGACGACATGGACCGGGGTTGCTGTGCACGCCTGTCAGGTCCTGAACAGCAACGACAGGGTGCTGTTCATCACCGCCTCGCAGCTCGCCGCCGGCAGTTCACTCATCAGCCACGCCCGAGAGGACGGGTGCCGACTCGTCGTGGTGCCGGAAACTGTGGCAGCGAAGCTCCGTGGCTTGGTCGACCACACCGGCCAACCGGTGCGGGACCTCGGCACATACCGGAGCGAATGGAACGACAGCTTCACCTTTGACTTCGTGGCGCTCGAGCAGCTCACTGACGCCGAGCGCGAGGTCTACGAGCGCACGGACGCGATACTCGCCTTAGCCGTCCCCCGGCACGGAACCAAGGTACGCGAGGTGTTCATCTCGCGAACTATGCGCCTGGATCGGGGCGACCGGGAGTGCGTCGGGCTCTGGGTGGCCGAAGACCGGCGGATCATCGTCCGACGTGACCAGCTCAGAGACTTCGAACGCTACGCCGCAACCTTGCTCCACGAACTGGCCCACGCGTTCTCCGGCGCCGATGATGAGTCGCGGGCCTTCGAGGACCAGCTCACCAAGTTCTTAGGCAAACTGGCCGGATCGGCGGTCGAGGCGTAGCGGGCGGCGCACCGGCTCGTCGTCGATTCGTCATCGCGCCTCCACTAGACGTTCGACCACATCGATCCACCCTCGCAGCTCAGCGGCCACAGGGCTCAGCTCATAAGCGTGGACGTGGCATGCCTGGCTCAGCGCTGCCCAAGCTTGGAAGGCCTCAGCCGCCAACTCGTCACCGAGCACGACCCGAGCGCAGAGCAGTTGGTGAGTCGCTGACGACCGCCTGGCCGATTCGTTCGGCCCAACCCACAGGGCGCGAACCGCCTCCTCCAACGCTTGTCGGGCGAGCAGCGCGGCGGCACGCGGCCAGGCATCTGAGGTGCTGGTAACCCGACCGTCAATCAGATCGCGGGCAGCGCTCACGAGGGCGCTGGGGGTGGTAAGGACATCACTCGTCATCGGAGCACCTGACGAAGCTTGTTGGCCAGATGCCAAGTGTCCTCGACCAATGGTCGAGGGTCGCCGACGAACGAGCCGTGCGCACCCTCGTTGCACGCCCGGAACGTGTCCGCCGCCCAGCCCCCGTAGGTGTTCAGGCGGCCGTAGACGTGGCCGCCTCTGCTCTCGTCGCCAAAGAGGGCCAGGGCGGCGCGCTCAGTGAGCGACCGTGCACCCTCGATCCGGCGTTCTACCTCGGCATGACGCTCACCATTGTTGAGCAGCTGTCGGCGGATGGCATCCAAGAGTACGGACTCCAGCGCCGTCCGGCATAGACCCGGCACCACCCTGCCGACAAGCTGAGCCGGCAGCGCGTCATCTCGGCAAAGGGCCCGGGCCTGATTGACCGAGCGGGAGCACGGGTCGTCGCAAGGCTGGAGATCCACGATCGATCCCGGCCGCCTCGTCACCTCGACGACGACGGCCTCGATGGCCAAACGCCGGATCGCGCCGGGCAGCCGGTCGTCATGGGTAAAAACGACCACCTGGCGTTGGCGGGCCGTGTCCTCCAACACCCTCGCCAGGCCCTCCACCTTCGCGGGATCCATGGCCTGGACCGGGTCATCGATCACGAGGAAGCCGAATGGACTCGCTGGCAAGGTGGCGCGAGGGATGAAGATGCTTAGCGCCAGTGCATTGACTTCGCCTTGGCTCATAACGCCAAGCGCGGCGCCGTCAGCGCCGTCGACGTTGACCTTCAGCTCTACGCGCCGCCTCGTGGCCGTCCCGGCCAAGCGGATCTCACCCAGCTCGACGTTGCTCTCCTGACGGAGCTTCGCCCACACCTGGGCGGCGCTGGTCGCGAGTGGCTGCAACCGCTCGTTTCGGAGGTGCTCGATGGCGGCCTTGAGCCATGCATCGGCCTCCTTAAGGTGCTCGGCGACGGGCTGAGCGGCAAGGGACCTTCGAGCTGTGATGCACCAGGAGACCACCGCGGCCACCACCGGCGCCCAGGCGTCCTCTCGGCGGGCCGCCTCGGCGACGGCCCGCTCCACTAGGTCCTCGAGTGAGACGGCCAGATCGGGCCACTTCGACTCCAGGTGCTGAGCGAGGGCTCTCATGCCGTCGCTGTCCTCCCCGAACTCCGGCCCTGCAGCCCACGCCGACCAGGCCTCGGCCGCTTCGTCCACGCGGAGGCCGACCTTCGCGGCATGCTCAAGGACCTGCGGCGCCGGTCGGACTAGCGAGCGCGCGGCCCGC
>JADDQT010000333.1 GCA_016781225.1 Actinomycetota bacterium | reverse complement strand
GCCGGCGGGCACGAAGGACTTGCCCCGGCGGCGCCCGACTGTGGCCAGGAACGCACCCCGAAAGCCGTCCTCCTCGAACAGCCCGTGCAGGTTGGTCCCCACCACTCCCCCGCCGGCCCCGTCACCGGCAATGCCACCGGCGCCTTCGGCCTCGTCCCCGTAGACGTCGTCGAGGCGGGCCCACGCCTGTGCCCCATTGCGGCTCGTGATGCCGTGGTGGATCTCGTAGCCGCTGACGCGCTGGCCGAGGGCCCTTCCCCTACGCTGGCGGGTCAGCTTCTCGGGTCCGAACACCGTCTCCACCTCCAGCCAGCCCAGGCCCTCGACACGGCCCCGCCCCGATTCGACCTCGTCGACGATGCGCACCCCGAGCATCTGGTAGCCGCCGCAGATGCCGAGTACCACTGTGCCGTGGCGGCGAGCACCGTCGATGGCCCGATCGAGGCCTCGGCCCCTCAGCCATTCGAGGTCGGCCACGGTGGCCTTGGTGCCGGGGAGCACCACCAGGTCGGGGTCCCCGAGCGATGCCCCGTCGCTCACGTACCGCACGCCCAGGCCGGGCTCGATGGCCAAGGCGTCGAGGTCGGTGAAGTTGGAGATGCGGGGCAGCATGACCACGGCCACGTCGAGGGCGTCGGCCACCGGTCTGCGCCCGGCTTGCGGGCGCCGTCCGGTCAAGGCCAGGGAGTCCTCGGCGTCGAGGGCCACGTCGTGAACCCACGGAAGCACGCCCAGAGTAGGCACGCCGCAGTGGCGTTCGAGCTCGTCCAGGCCCGCACCGAGCAGGGCGGGGTCGCCCCGGAACTTGTTCACGACGAAGCCCTTGACCCGCGCCCGAAGCGCAGCAGGAAGCAGCTCGACGGTTCCGTACAGCGAGGCGAACACACCGCCGCGGTCGATGTCGCCCACCACCAGCGCCGGTAGCCCCGCTTCGGCCGCCACGCGGAGGTTGACGATGTCGTGTTCCAGCAGGTTGATCTCGGCGGGATTGCCCGCCCCCTCCGCGATCACCACGTCGAAGCGGCTCCTGAGGTCGCCAAGGCAGTCGAGGACGGTGGCGAGGAGCCGCGGCTTGTGGTCGTGGTACTCGGCCGCAGTGAGGTGGGACAGTGGGCGGCCGAGGACGACCACCTGGCTGGTGCGCTCCCCCGTGGGCTTGAGCAGGATCGGGTTCATGGCCACCTCGGGCTCCACTCCGGCGGCCAGGGCCTGCACTCCCTGCGCCCGGCCGATCTCGTGCCCCGAAGGGGTGACGAAGGAGTTGAGGGCCATGTTCTGGGCCTTGAACGGCGCCACCTTGACGCCGCTTCGTGCCAGCAAGCGGCACAGCCCGGTCACCACGTGGCTCTTGCCCACGTCGCTGGCCGTGCCGCACACCATCAACCCGCCGCGCACGCCGTCCCCTCCGATCGCCGCAAGGCAGCCAGGGCCTCCTCCAGGCGTGACAAGCCCTCGACGTCGGGCACGGCCACCCGGGCGTGGCCGGGCAAGCCGAACGACGCGCAGTCCCGGACGAGCACGCCGTGTGGGGCGAGGCGTTGCCGGAGGCCCGGGGCGGCGGTGCACAAGACGTAGTTGGCATCCGAGGGCTGCGGGTCGAGGCCGTAGGCGCGCAGGAGCTGCACCAAGGCTTGCCGGAGCTCGGCCACGGCCAGGGTCCAGGTGGCCAGGTCGGCGGTGTCCAGCAGCTCGGGCAGCGCCGCTGCGGCCAGGCCGTTCACCGACCACTGAGGCTGGCGAAGCGCGAGCTTCTCGGCCAGGTCCTCCCCGCCTCCGGTTGCAGGTGCCAGCACGTAGCCAAGTCGGAGGCCGGGACAGGCGAACAGCTTGGTGAGCGAGCCCACCACCAACGCCTGGTCACCCCGGGTCCAGCACCCGGTGGCCAGCGGGTAGAAGGCCTCGTCCCACACCTCGGCGTGCTCCGCCTGCGGAGCCAGCCGGCCGGTGGGGTTGTGGGGGTTCGACCGGAACAAGGGACCACCGGGCGCCAGGCGGGGAATGTGGCGGCGGTACAGCCCGAAGTCGCAGGTGTCGGCCCACCCACGCCCCAGCTCGGTCGCCACCAGGGCGATGGCCTCGGCTCCACCGTTGGTCAGGAGGAGGCGTCCCGGATCTACGTCCATGGCCGCGGCCAGGGCCTCGGTGGCGGGGCCGGCCTCCGGATAACGGCCGACGGCGCCGACATGTCTGGCCACTGCTTGGCGAGGATCGGGAGCCACGGGGTTGAAGCTGGCCGACAGGTCGAGGACTGCGGACGCATCCAAGCCAAGAGCCTCTGCCACCCGGGC
>JADDQT010000332.1 GCA_016781225.1 Actinomycetota bacterium | reverse complement strand
CCGCCGCTCGAGCCCACGGGCGTGGAGATGCCTCACTGGACCGAGCCGGCCACCGGGGAGGTCCCTCGGATCCTCGAGTCGGAGGAGCCCGACGAGGACCAGGACGCCTGGACGAGCTACGTAGGCCGTGCCCCTCGCTGGCGGGACAGCGAGGCCGACTGGGCCGAGTCCGACTTCGAAGGCCTGGCGCTGGAGGACGTGGAGGGGCGCACGGGCGCCCTCGACACCAGCAGGACGGAGCACTCGGACCTGTTCTCCTTCGACGAGCCCGAGGTCGTGGCCGAACCTGAGCCCGAGCCGGAACCCGCCCGCTCGGCTCCGGCAGCGACGCCCGTCCGCACCCGTCAGCAGGCCAGACCCGCTCCTGGCCGCAGTGGCTCTGGCGGCGGCGATGGTGGTGGCGATGGTGGTGGCGACCGGGACACCCGGACGGCCGCCATCGTCGGGATCTCCCTCATGGCCGTGGCCCTCGTCCTGTTCTGGGCCGGCCCCGCCTTCGCCCTGGCTCTGACAACGCTGGTGCTGGTCCTTGCCGGAGCGGAGGTGTACGAGGTGATCCGGCGCGCCGGGTACCGCCCGGCCACGCTCCTCGGCCTGGTGGCCATCGTCGGGGTGATGCTCGCCACCTACGCCAAGGGAGAGATGGGCCTGCCCATCGTGCTGGGTCTGGTCACCGTCGCCACCTTCTGCTGGTACCTCTTCGGCGTGGTGCAGGCCCGTGCCACCGTCAACGCGGCGGTGACCCTCTTCGGCTTCCTCTGGGTCGGGGCGCTCGGCTCCTTCGCCGCTCTGCTGCTGCGGATGCCCGACCGGCACGGCGTGGCCTTCCTGCTCGGAGCCGTCATAGCCACCGTCGCCAACGACCTGGGCGGCTGGTTCTTCGGCAGCCAGTTCGGGAGTCGCCCGTTGATGCCCGACGTCAGCCCCAACAAGACGGTGGAGGGAGTAGCCGGCGGCGTGGTGGCTTCCGTCCTGGTGACCTCCTTCGTCCTGGGGGTGTTTCCCGGGATGGAGCCCTGGACCGCTCCCAAGGCGTTCGTACTGGCCTTGGTGGTGGCGGTGGTGGGGGCCCTGGGCGACCTGTGCGAGTCCATGGTCAAGCGGGATGTCGGGATCAAGGACATGGGCACCCTCCTGCCCGGTCACGGCGGGGTGATGGACCGCTTCGACGCCATGCTCTTCGCCCTGCCCGCCACCTACTTCGTCGTCAAGCTGCTGAACCTCGGGTGAGCCCCGGAACCACGCCGGCCGCAGTGCGGCGATGACAACGGTGGCCCTCGTGGGCTCCACGGGGTCGATCGGCAGGCAGGCAGCCGACGTCATCCGCTCCGAGCCCGAGCGGTTCGGCGTCGTCGCCCTCGGCGCGCACCGCTCCGTGGAGGCGCTGGTCGAGCAGGCATCCGAGCTGCGTCCGGAGACGGTCGCCATCGCCGACGACTCCTTGGCCCAGGAGCTCGAGCAGCGCCTGCCGCGGGGCATCGAGGTGCGGGCCGGTGCAGACGCGCTGGCGTCGATCGCCGGAGATGCCGACGTGGTGGTCAACGGGGTCGTCGGCTTCATCGGCCTGCGGGTGACGCTGGCCGCCCTGGGCGCCGGCCGCCGCCTGGCTCTGGCCAACAAGGAGTCGCTCATCGCCGGTGGGCCGGTGGTCCAGGAGGCGCGGTCCACGCCCGGAGCCGAGATCATCCCGGTCGACTCCGAGCATTGCGCCGTGCACCAGTGCCTGCGCGCCGGGACCGGAGTGGGCGAGGTCCGCCGGGTCGTGCTGACGGCCAGCGGAGGGCCGTTCCGGGGCAAGACGTGCGAGGAGCTGGCGTCTGTCACCGTCGACGATGCCCTGGCCCATCCCACATGGAGCATGGGGCCGAAGATCACGGTGGACTCCTCGACGCTGATGAACAAGGGACTGGAGGTGATCGAGGCCCACGAGCTGTTCGGGGTGGCCTACGACGGCATCGAAGTTCTCGTCCACCCCCAGTCCGTGGTTCACTCGATGGTGGAGTTCGGCGACGGCGCAACCATCGCCCAGCTCTCCCTGCCCGACATGCGCCTGCCCATCGCCTACGCCCTTGCCTACCCCGAGCGGGCCACCACGCCCTTCGGGGCCATCGACTGGGCGCAGCTGTCCCACCTGGACTTCGAACCTGCGGACACCGACGTCTTCGGATGCCTGGGGCTGGCCTACGAAGCCGGACGGCAGGGCCGCACCGCGCCGGCCACCCTCAACGCAGCGAACGAGGTGGCCGTCCAGGCGTTCCTGGATGGTGAACTCCGCTGGCTGGACATCCCGGCCATCATCGAGGAGTGCCTTTGGGAGTGGGACGGGACGGCGGCGGACAGCGTGGAGGCCGTGCTGGACGCCGACCGGCTGGCGAGGGAG
>JADDQT010000331.1 GCA_016781225.1 Actinomycetota bacterium | reverse complement strand
CCGCCGCCGTGAACCATGACCGGTTCGACGTGCGCGGGGCCGTCAGCCGGTGCACGGCGCCGGTTCTGTTCCTGAACGGCGACCACGACCGGTTCTCACCGGTGTCCGATGTCGAGGCCCTAGCCTCGGAGGTGGACGGGGCCGAGGTCGTCATCCTGGGCGACACCGGGCACTGGCCCATGCTCGAGCGCCCGCGGCTGTTCAACGACGTGCTGGAGGGCTTTCTCGACGGTTCGGATTGGCCTGATGTGGCGGTCCTTCGCTGTCGCTAGTGGGCGCCCAGAATGTTCGGCCTAACAGTGCCCTGAACCGCCGGCTGGCGGGCGCCTGCCGTCCGGGTGCGACGTTCGGTGTCATCTGGCGGGCCGTGACGACAGCGCGGTACGGCAGTTCTGTGCGCGAGGACTCGAGCGACTTCCATGTTGGGCACCCTGGGCTCGGCGCCCTACGTGTTGTGTGAAGCGTACGGCTCGAACCTCTCTGTAGTCGCTCGAGTCCAAGGCATCGAAGGGAAGAGCCAGTTCGCTGATCCGCGGATCACTTTTCCGTTCATCAGCGATATTTGCCAGCGGCTTTGACCCTTCCACTTGCGCGTCTCACTGAGCCTCCCCGCGACGATCGCTCGGCAGATGTCTTCGAGTTGCCGAAGCTCGTCTTCGGGGTTGACCTTCTTGGAGAAACCGAGTTCGATGCGGGCGTCGCCCCTTCCGAACGCGATGGTTAGGTCCCAGAGGTCATCTGCTTCCCCGAGGATCCGGATCGGGGAGGCTCCGTTGTTCTTGGGCTGGAGTAGCCAGCCGTGCTGATGCTCGGAAAGCACAGCGGCCTCATCGAGTTCTTCGGCCAATTCGCTGAGGAATAGCCCAGTACGGTTCCTAAACCCTTGCATCGTCCCAGCAGTATCGCCCGAGCGCGGGCGCAGCCCGCCATCCGATGGCAGCGGAGATACGCGGGCGGAGCGCGTAGCGGCAGTGGGCGCTCGGGCGCTTCGTGAGAGGATAGGGCATCTGTCGAATTATTGACCCAGGTCTTGGACCCGAGCGGCGCTTGAAGAGATCGACCATGAGTTCCGGCCGCGGGCTCGAAGCTGGGCAGCTGGCCGCGAAGGAAGCAGGGACTCGGCCGGATCGGAAAGCAGCCAAGGACGACGCTGAGGTCGCTGAGGCGACAGCGCCGACAAGCCCGGCGGGAGGCGCAGCGATTGCTCGGGGATACCAGTCGCCTGCTTCAGGCCGCCGAATTGCTGAGGCAACGGATCGGCAGATCTGGCGCGTCAGAGGACCTCGCCGCAGAGAGTCACGTGTAAACAGCTGACCTATCTTCACCCACATGGTGCGAGGAGAAGGAAGCCGACCAAGCAGTGCCGCACGGCGGCTCTGGCCGTTCGGTGTGGCGGGAGTCCTGCTCGTGGTTGGCGCCGTGGTGCTCATTGTCGCTGACAATGGCTGGCCAAATAGGACGGGTTGGATACTGCTGGCTATCGCCAACGCCATCACCCTAACCGCCACAATTCTTAACATCGAGAGGGCGCCTAGAAGAAAGGGATGACCGCGCCGAGCGGCAGTTCGGGCGCGGCGGTCGGCTCGACAGCAAGCCCGTGCGTCCTCGCCTGGTCTGCGATCCGAACCCTGATCTGCGTTGTCGCTCGGTCACCACAAGTGCCATTCGGTGGCTGGTTCTGGCGCGCCGGCGTCCGTTCGTCAACCGTCACCCGTGTACGGCACTTCAAGGGGTAGTTGCGTTGTGGCCCCGCGGAGATCCTTCGCCTTCCTCAGCCCCGAAGCGGCGTGTCCTTCAGTCGCTCAGGGGGCGGTTACCGGCAGGGTGGTAGCGCAATGCCGGCGTCCCTGGCGGGTTGTGCATGCCTGGCTCCGCGGCGGGGTTTGCAACGCACACTTCGGCTTCGAGTCCATCCGGGTCTCGGAAAAAGAGGCTCAGGATGTGCCCGAAGCCCGTCATGAACCCGTCGCTCGCGCCACGAGCGAGAAGCCGGTTGCGGATCTCGTCGAAGGCTTCGATTGACGCCGCTTCCAGCGCCAAGTGATCGAGTCGCCCTCAACCGAACATCGGCACCTGGCGCTGTGTCGGACCGTTGTGCTGCCACCCGCTCGCCCAGGCACCAGTACGAGGCTGGCCGTCGGTCAGGTTGGTCCAACTATGCCTCCTCCGTCTTCGAAACGCGACTGGATCTGCGCCTCTGGCGAGCCCAACGGATTGCAAGAACAACAAGCACTCCACCGATTACCAAAAAATAGAGTTGATTCTCAAGAGGTAAGAAGAGGAGCAGCAGGACGAGTGGCCACCAATTGGTTGCAGGGCGAAGAGATGACACGCGTGTAATTCGAC
>JADDQT010000330.1:1703-2353 GCA_016781225.1 Actinomycetota bacterium | reverse complement strand
TCCACGGTGATCCCGGATAGATGGTCGATCGCTGGGCCAAGGCGACCAGGCGGAGCTGCGGCATCTGTTGGCGCGCCTCGACCAGGGTGCGCCAGTCGAACGACTGAAGCATGCTGCGCTGCGTCATCCCATAGGCGTCGATCACCGCTGTGACCTTCTCCACGAAGGTCTCGGGGTCGACGGTCTCGTCGGGACGCGTGGGGTCGATCTTGGTCTCGATGTTGAACTGCACGTGCCGGGCGCCGTAGCGGTCCACCAGCTCGAACACCTCGGCCAGGGTGGGCATCTGTGCGCCCGGGGCCAGCGTCTGCCCCGGGAAGTTCGGGTTCGGCGTGCTCCCGCAGTCGAGGGTCTTGATCTGGGCCAGGGTGAGCTCGACGATGAGGTCGCCAACGTAGGGGAACTCGGGGTCTCCGGAGAACGCCGGACCCGTGTCCCGGCACAGGGCGGGGACGTGGCGGTCATGGCTCACCACCACCACGCCGTCCTCGGTGATCCCCGTGTCCAGCTCGAGGGTGGTCACCCCGATCTCGAGGGCGGTGGCGAAACCGGGCAGGGTGTTCTCGGGACGCAGCCCGCGGGCACCGCGGTGGCCCTCCAGGTCGAACTGGGGCCGAGGGCCGGCCGCCGGCCTGGCGGCGGCGCCGGTG
>JADDQT010000330.1:0-1613 GCA_016781225.1 Actinomycetota bacterium | reverse complement strand
TGGATAAGGGACGGGTCTCTCAGCCGATTCGGGTGATCCGGTCACGCGGCCCGGGGGCCACCGGCGAGTTGGCCTGGAAATACGCCTGCAGCGCGTCCAGGTCCAGGGGGCCGCCAAGGCGGCTGGTGCCCTGGACCAGCACCTTGAAGTTGTCGCCCCCGTCGGCCAGGAAGCTGTTCACCGTGATGCGGTAGCTGGCGCTCGAGCCCAAGGCGGCGCCGTTGATCCTGATCGTCGACGGGTCGACCCGGTCACAGGCGGGCCGGGTGGCGTCCCAGGTGTAGGTGAAGCCGGCCGACACCTGCAGGACCCGCGGGTAGGGCTGCTCGCACCACTGCTGTTCCAGCAGGGTGTCGAGCTGGGCTCCCGTCAGCGTCACGGTGACCAGCGTGTTGCCGAAGGGCTGGACCGTGAACGCCTCCCCCGTAGGTGACCTCCCCCGGTCCCTCGCTGCCGCTCGGCGCGTAGGAGAGGTCGGCCCGGAAGCCGCCTGGGTTCATGAAGGCCACCGCCGCCCCTCCTTCTCCCCGTCCGTCGGTGGCGGCCAGCTGGGCGTCGGCGATGACGGCGCCCAGGGCGGATTCGCCGGCCGCGGTGGCGGACCGGGTGACGTCGGCGGTGATGCTGCCGATCACCCGGTTGGCCAGGGGAGCGGCCAGCTGGCGGTACTTGTCGAGCAGCTCGGTGACGTCGCCGGCCTTCGGGACGTCACGGGTGACGACGAGGTTGTCGGCCCGGGCCACGACCACGTCACCGCTGCCCTTGTCGATGGTGAGGTCGATGTCGGTCAGCACCCGCCCGAACGAGCTGGCGCTGGTGACGAGCTTGCCGTCGATCTGGCAGTTGTAGGCCCGGTGGGTGTGACCGCTGACCACCACGTCCACGGCGTCGCTCATCCGCTGGACGATGTCGACTATCGGCCCCGAGACCCCGTTGCACTGGTCGATGCCTCCGGGCTGCAGGCCGCCCTCGTGCAGCAGCACCACGATGCTCTCGACGCCGCGGCGCCTGAGCTCGGGGACCAGGGCGTTGACCGTCTCGGCCTCGTCGCGGAACTCGAGCCCGGCCACGCCCGAGGGCGTCACGATCGACGGCGTGCCTTCGAGGGTCATGCCTATGAAGGCCACCTTGGCGCCCTGGAACTTCCGGATCTGGTAGGGGGGCAGCAGCGTCCTGCCGGTGTCGGACCTCACCACGTTGGCGGCCAGGAACCCGAACTCGGCGCCGGCGAAACCGTCGCCGTCGAGGCACCCGTCCACGGGGTGGCAGCCCCCCTTCTGCATGCGCAGCAGCTCGTCTGCGCCTTCGTCGAACTCGTGGTTGCCCACCGCGTTCAGGTCCAGGCCTATGCGGTTCATGGCCTCGATGGTGGGCTCGTCGTGGAACAGGGCGGACAGCAGGGGGCTGGCCCCGATGAGGTCGCCGGCCGACACCACCACGGTGTTTCTGTTGGTCGCCTCCAGCCGGCGGACGTGGCTGGCCAGGTACTCGGCCCCACCCGCCGGGGCACCTTCGATGGTGCCGCCAGGCGGCTCTAAGTTGCCGTGGAAGTCGTTGAGGGCCAGCAGCTGCACGTCCACGAGCTGGCCGGGCGGGCGCCCCTTGTCCTGAGG
>JADDQT010000329.1 GCA_016781225.1 Actinomycetota bacterium | reverse complement strand
CAAGGACCCCCGGCGCGGGCACGGACTCGTCGATGCCGGCGAAGCGCACACCCAGGACGGGTACGGCGTGGCGGCGTGCCACGAAGTAGTCCTGGAAGCCGATCTCGACCGAGGTCGAGGGGTCGGCACCGGGCACCGTTAGACGGGTCTCGACTCGCTGGTCGCTCATGGGCAGGATCTCGACGGCCACGTCCCAGGCCCGGGACACTTCGGCCGTGACCTCGGAGAGGGTGGCGAATTCGGCCAAGCGCTGCGTCCGGTACAGGTGCGTGGCCAGGTCCTGGTCCCCGAGGCGGAACCAGGTCTGCCCGGCACGGGAATCGTCGGGGGCCACACCGGCATAGCGGTCGAGCGCGTTCATCACGCTCCATGTCTCCTCGCCCAGACCCCAGCCCCGTTCGGGATCGATGACATCGGCGAGGGTGTAGATGACCGTGTCGACGTCCGGGCTGACGTGAAGGCCGTGGAGGATCGTATCGTCCGCGGTGTTCACGACCGCGGTGATCTCGGTCGGCGCCAGAACAGAGGTCAGCCCTCTCAGCATGCGGGCAGCCCCCACCCCGCCGGCGAGGGCGGTCAGCACGCAGGCCACGCTAGCGACCCGGCCCCCATGCGCCAGGAGGGAGCCGTCCATTGTCCGACGATGGCCAGGGCCTCCGGCAGCACCGGCGTAGGCTCGGAGCAGCTCTCGTGACCCAGCGCCTGTGACCCAGCCGATCCGCGTCTGCCTCGACGCCAGTGCCGTTCCCGCTGAGCCGGCCGGCGCCGGTCGGTACACCATCGAGCTGGCTGCCGCCCTCGGGCGACGTCACGACGTGGCCCTCACCTTCGTGGCCCGGAGCGGAGACTCCGAGCGATGGGAGGAGCTCGTTGCGGGTGCTGAGGTCGTCCCCACCGCGCCTCGGAAGCGCCCGCTTCGGCTGGCCTGGGAGCAGGCTCGGCTCCCGCGGCTGCTCGGGCGCCTCGACGTCGACCTCCACCATTCGCCCCATTACACGATGCCCGAGTCGGCCTCGTTGCCCAGGGTGGTGACCATCCATGACCTCACCTTCTTCGACCATCCCGAGTGGCACGAGCGGGCCAAGGCGCCCTGGTTCCGCCGGGCTATCCGGGTCGCCGCCCGCCACGCCGACGCGCTGGTGTGCGTGAGCAACGCCACCGCCGATCGGCTCGCAGCGCTGTGCCCGCCGAAGGCAGAGGTCACGGTGATCCCGAACGGCGTGGACCTCGATCGATTCCGTCCCTCCGAAGGCGCCGCCGGCGAAGACGCCCGGGTGCTGTCGGCGCTGGGGATCGAGGAGCCCTACGTGGCCTTCGTCGGCACCTTGGAGCCGCGCAAGGACGTGCCCACATTGGTCAGGGCTTTCGATCGCCTCGCCGCTGCTCATTCCGATCTGTCGCTGGTCCTGGCCGGCGCCCCCGGCTGGGGGACCAAGGCCGTGGAGAAGGCGGTGGCCGATGCCGACCATCGTTCACGGGTGGTGCGGCTGGGTTACCTGGGCTACGAGGCCCTGCCGGCCCTGCTCCGGCGGGCCTCGGCGGTCGCCTACCCCTCCCTGGCCGAGGGTTTCGGGCTTCCCGCCCTGGAAGCTTTGGCGTGTGGAGCTCCGCTGGTCACCACCGCCGGAACTGCCATGGAGGAGGTGGCGTCGGGCGCCGCCATCCTGGTGAAGCCGGGCGACGCCGACGGGCTGGCGGGAGCGTTGGACATGTTGGTGAGGGGGGACGCAGGCTTGGCTGCTCGCCGGGAGTTCGGCCTGTCCATCGCTGCTCGGCACACCTGGGAGGCCACCGCGGAGGCCCACCTGGCCGTGTACCGGTCGGTTGCCTGAGTCGTGAGGCCGGTTGGCACCGGTCTGGTCTCCATCGTCACCTACAACTCGGCAGCGACGATCGACGCCTGCCTCGACGCCATAGAGGTGGCAGCGGGCCGTAGCGCCTTGGACTGGAAGGTCGTGGTGGTCGACAACTGCTCCGTCGACGACACGACGGAGATCCTCGGGCACCGGCGGATGACGTCCGCCGACCTGGAGGTGATCCTCAACGAGGACAACGCCGGCTTCGCCGCCGCCGTTGGGCAGGCCACGGCGGTGGGACCCGACCGCGACCTTCTGGTGCTCGTCAATCCCGACTGCTACCTGAGCGACGACACCCTGGCCGTGTGCGAGGAGTGGCTCGCCCGCCACCCCGGAGACGCGGCCGTGGTGCAGCTGTGGAACCCGGACGGGACGCTGCAGACGTCGGCGGGGT
>JADDQT010000328.1 GCA_016781225.1 Actinomycetota bacterium | reverse complement strand
CCGGCCAGCCACACGCCCTCCACGTCGGCGGCGTCGAGCAGGTGCTCCGTGGCCCGGCGCAGGTCCGTGAGCCACCCGCCCAGCGAGAAGTCACCCGGGGACGCATTGGTCCCCCGGAAGCTGAAGGTGAGCACAGCCCAGCCGGCATCGGCAGCCAGCCGGTCGGCGAGCTCAGGGTAGCTCTCCCCCGCCGTGGCCGCCCCTTGGGTGTCGGCCGGGAAACCGTGGCAGAGGACGAGCCCCCGCAGGCTGGCACCGTCCTCGGACTCGGGTGGTCGGGCCAGGTGGCCGTAGAGCAGCAGCCCATCGGACTCGATCATGGTCTCCACCCTGATCACCGTAGCCAGGCTGGTGGGCGGTGCGGACCAGGACCCCCTCACGCCGCACGGTCCGGCGGCAGCGAACGCCCGCCCAGGCCGAGCCGCCCACGACGAACGCCCGCCCTCGGAAGGGCGGGCGTTCGCTCGAATGAGTATCGATGGAAACGACCTGGATTTGATCGAGCACCGACTGCGCCGGATGGGACCAGCCTCCGGCCAGTGTCTCGAGCGGTGCCTGGCTGGGATTCGCCGGGTGGTCCAGCGGCCGCCTAGCGGCCAGCCACCTCCGAGGTCCCAAGAATTTGACTATGCAGTTTGGACCACCTCCTTTCCTCGGTACGCATATGAAAGCACACCAGGCGTGGTCCGTGGGACATGGCGGGGCGGCGCTCAGGCGGGGCGTTCGTCGGGGGGCGCCTCCGGCCCGATGGCGCCGATGGCTTCGAGGTAGCTCATCTGGGCGTCGAGCACGGCGTGGACCTGGGGAGGGGTGTAGAGACTGCCTATGGACTCGGCCCGGGTGAGCACGTACTCCACCGTCTCCGCGCCGCCCACCACCACTGGTCCCTCGGGCACCGCCGAGTGGCCGTTGCCCGACACGCCCTTCATGCGGAAGTACTCGAGGTTCCAGTCGATGATCTGGCGAACGTCGTCGTGGCTCAAGCTGGCCCTGACCTCGTAGGGGAGGTTGTTGGCTACCCACCTCACGGCCTCGTCGAGATCGAAGGTGGGCCGCGGCGCCACGGAGTCCAGGCGTCGCGCCTCGCGGCCGACCACGATGGCGGCCAGGGCGAAGACGATGGCCAGAGCAACGGCGGAGTAGAGGATGAGCACCGTCCGAAGGCTACGCCGCCTGCAACTCGAACCAACTGCCCAAACCGTCGAATGGCTCCGGTTTGGACGTGATTAGCCTCGCGACCGATGCACTACGAGGACCAGCAGGTCGAGGTTCACAGGCTCGTCGTCGGTCCCATGGACAACAACGTGTTCGTGCTGCGGTGCAGGGCCACCGGCCGGGCCGTACTCGTCGACGCCGCCAACGAGGCCGACCGGCTGCTCGCCATGTGCCGGAGCCTCGGCGTGGGCCTGGTCCTCCAGACCCACGGCCACCACGACCACATCGGCGCCGTGCCTGCCCTGCGCCATGCCGGCTATGAGGTGGGCATCGGCGCCGACGACGCTCCCATGCTGGCCTCGGCCGACTTCACCATCGAGGACGATGCCGTCTTCCACGTCGGGCGCACCCGTCTGCGCGCCCTGGCAACCCCCGGCCACACCCCAGGGTCCATGTGCTTCCTCGTGGAGGGCTCCCCGGTGCTCTTCGCCGGTGACACCCTCTTCCCCGGTGGGCCGGGCAAGACGTCCGGGGCTGGGGGCGACTTTCCCACCATCATCCGCTCCATCGAGGAGCGCCTCTTCTCCTGCCTCGGTCGGGACACCGTCGTCATGCCCGGTCACGGAGAGGACACCACCGTCGGCGCCGAGCAACCCCACCTCGAGGAGTGGGTCGAGCGGGGTTGGTAAGCGCCCCTCTCAGGGACGGTCCTGTCAGGATGGCCCTGTCATGGACACCTTCGAAGCCATCCTCGCCCGGCGGTCCATCGGACGCCTGGTGGAGCCCGGGCCCACCGGCAGCGACCTCGATCACATCCTGGAGGCGGCCCTTGCCGCGCCCGACCACGGCGAGCTGCGGCCTTGGAAGCTGGTTGTGCTCGCCGGGGCGGCCAAGGACGCCTTCGGTGCCGTGCTGGCCGATGCCTACGTGGAGCGCTGCCAGGCGCTCGGAGCCGCCCCGACGGAGGGACAGCTCACCAAGGAGCGCACCAAGCTGGGCCGCGCCCCGGTGGTTCTGGTGGTGGCTGCCGTGCACCGCCACAGCGACAAGATCCCTTGGGAGGAGCAGTTCGCAGCGGCGGCAGCCGCCGCCCAGAACGCCCTCCTCGCCGCCACCGCCCTGGGTTACGGGTCGATGTGGCGCACCGGCGACGCCGCCTTCGACCTCCGCGTGAAGGAGGCGCTCGGCCTCGGCCCCCACGACGCCATCGTCGGCTTCCTCTATCTAGGCATGCCCGCCGAGGGCAGCGCCAA
>JADDQT010000085.1 GCA_016781225.1 Actinomycetota bacterium | reverse complement strand
GGGGTCCTGGAGCGCCCGGAGCTGGCCGACCTGCTGGTGCGCCTGGGCATCCGCACCCTGGGCGCGTTCGCCGCCCTGCCGGGGCCCGACGTGCTGGCTCGCTTCGGTCCCGAGGGAGCGCTGGCGCAGCGCCTGTCCCGGGGTCTCGACGAGCGTCCTCCCGCCGGACGGGAGCCGCCACCGGACCTGGCCGTGCAGATGGAGCTGGAGCCGCCGGCCGAGCGGGTGGACACCGCCGCCTTCGCGGCCAAGGCCCTGGCCGACGAGCTGCACGAGCGCCTGGCCGGCCGGGGCCTGGCCTGCACCGCCATCGCCATTGAGGCCGAGACCGAGCACGGAGAGTCGCTCAGCCGCCTGTGGCGCCACGACGGTGCTCTCACGCCGGCGGCCATGGCCGACCGCGTGCGCTGGCAGCTCGATGGGTGGTTGGCCGGAACTTCGGCTTCGGCCGAGATGCCCACCGCGGGGCTGACGCTCATCCGCCTGGTGCCCGACCAGGTGGTGCCCGGCGACGGTCGCCAGCTGGATTTCTGGGGGGGTGCGGCCGAGGTGGCGGCTCGAGCGGCCCGTGCCTTGGCCCGGGTCCAGGGCATGCTCGGGCCCGGAGCGGTGGTGACCGGGGTGCGCAGCGGCGGACGGGGGCCGGCCGAGCAGGTGACGCTTGTGCCGTGGGGTGAGCCTTGCTCTTCCTCCCCGCACCGGGAACCGCAGGGGGAGATGCCGTGGCCGGGAAGGGTCCCGCCGCCGTCACCCGCAACCGTGTTCGTCGAGCCGGTGGCGGCCCAGGTGCTCGACGCCACCGGGGTGCCGGTGGGTGTCAGCGGTCGGGGGGCGGTGACGGCACCGCCGTCCCGGGTATCGGTGGCCGGGGCGGCATGGGACGAGGTGGTGGCGTGGGCCGGGCCGTGGCCGGTTGACGAGCGGTGGTGGGACGCCCCGGCCCATCGCCGCCGGGCCCGCTTCCAGGTGGTGACGGCCAACGGATCGGGCTGGTTGCTGGGTCTGGAAGCTGGCCGCTGGTGGGCCGACGCGGCCTACGACTGAGCCGACTCAACTGGCTGGGTCAGCGGTTCCTCACCGCTTGCACTTGGACCACCGGGAAGGCGTCGATCCGGCCCTCGCTGCTCAGCGCGCCGTCCACGCTGCCCCCACCTCCCCCGGCTACCGACCACGTGCCCGTCCAGCGCTCGAGCACCCTCACCGTGTAGGTGCCCTGTGTGGTGTAAACGTGGCGCACGTCCCCGCTGGGCCACGGGCCGCCGCTGGAGGTGACGCCCCGCGACCAGGAGCCGTCTCCCCAGTCGACGTCGTAGCTGCTGGCCGTGGCGGTGATGGTGAGGGCGTAGCCGAACACGTTGAACGTCTGGGTCACCGTGCGCGGCCCGCGGATCTCCATGAAGGCCCGCAGGCCGGTGATGGCCTTGCCCGGCGCGATGTAAGGCTCCGGCGGAGGCAGCTTCATCTGGTCCCGCCACACCATCTGCGCCGCCGCCCCCGGGCTGGGCACAGCTGGCGGCGGCATGCTGGCACCACAGCGCGGCGTCGTGGAGCGAGCCCAGTCAAGGGCGGCCATCTCCATGTAGATGTTGAGGATGTCGTTGGGATCACCCTCTTGCTGCGTGATGGAGACGCACGTCGACTGCGTTTCAGCCACCCACCGAATCTCCGATCGGTAGACCAGAGGTGGCCCAGGGGCCGTGGTACTCAAGGACAAGGATCCCTCGCGGAGTTCGGAGGTCTTCTTTCCTTGTCTGACGGAGTGCGCTTCTGCTTCACCCGTTACCGAAGTGCCGTTTCCGATGATGACAGGTGTCGGTGGCGGTCCCTCGGCGGCTTGGCTCTCCCTCACAGAGATCAGTAATGCGGAGGCTAGGACGCCGAATGAGATCAGGATTCTTAGGCGCATGGATTCTCCGGGATGGACGAACCCTTGGCATCTATGTCGGCCACAAGTGACCACCCGGTCATATTCCTCCCGCGGGGGTCTCTTTCGGGTCTCTTGATGCTGAGCTGCACGTAGCCAGGGATTGCTTCAGGTAGCGGTGGCTCGCGGAGGAGTGGTCCGAAGGTGCGATCGACCTCCGCAACAACACAAGTCGATGATGAGTCAACCAGGCGCTTTACGGTTGTCTGTGGATTCCCGGGCAACGAGGCCAGGGGCTCCAAACGGCGGGCGGCGAAGTTTCCAAACTCGCTTTCGAGCTTTCGGAATAGATCTTCTTCGAACACGGCTCGGAAGGTTTCGTACCACTCTTGGTTTGGGCCTCGCTGGGCGACGAAGACGCGCACAGCGTCGCCGGTCACCTTGTCAAGGGCGTTCATCACTGCTTGGACATAGGGGACGTCGATGGTGGCGGGCACCTTGGTGACGTCAATCGTCGTAGTGGTGGTCGACGGCACGGTGGGGAGGGTGGGCTCCGGGTCGTTTTCCGAGTTGTCACAGCTGGCGAGGAGTCCGGCCACGAGGAGGGCCAGGAACCCATGAGCGAACCGCTGTCTCCACACAGCATCTCATGCTGCTTCATATCGACAGCCCGGCGCAAGAGGGAACAAGTGTTCGCTACTCTGAACGACCCCTATGGGATGGAACAACCCGCCGATCCCGTGGTCGGAGCTCGAGCGGCGGCTCTCTGGCAAGCCGGGGCTCCCATGGCCGCAGCCCCCCGAGCCCCGCCACCAACCCCAGCCCCGACCGGCGGAGACCACCGCCTACGCCGAGCTGCACTGCCACTCCAACTTCAGCTTCCTGGACGGGGCCTCCCACCCCCAGGAGCTGGTCGAGGAGGCGGCCCGCCTCGGCCTGGATGCCCTGGCCCTCACCGACCACGACGGCATGTACGGCGCCGTCCGCTTCGCCGAGGCCGCCGACGCAGCCAGGCTGCCCACTGTCTTCGGTGCCGAGCTGAGCCTGGGGCTCACCAAGCCCCAGAACGGCGTGGCCGATCCCGAAGGCACCCATCTGGTGGTCCTGGCCCGGGACCCCGAGGGCTACGCCCGCCTGTGCCGGGCCATCAGTGATGCCCAGCTCCACGGCCGGGAGAAGGGCCGGCCGCAGTTCGACCTGTCGGCCCTGGCCGAAGCCCACGGCGGCCACTGGTTCGTGCTCACCGGATGTCGCAAGGGAGTCGTGCCCAAGGCCCTCGTCGACCACGGCCCGCAGGCCGCCACCCGCCGCCTGGCCGACCTCAGCGCCTGCTTCGGACGGGACAACGTGGCCGTGGAGTTGTGGGACCACGGAGACCCCCTCGACTCGGCCCGCAACGACGCCCTGGTCCAGCTGGCGGCCCAAGCCGACGTCCAGCTCGTGGCCACCAACAACGTGCACTACGCCACCCCCGCCCGCCGGCGCCTGGCCACCGCCCTGGCGGCCGTACGGGCCCGGCGCTCCCTCGACGAGATCGACGGCTGGCTGCCACCGGCCGCCTCCGCTCACCTCCGCAGCGGCCAGGAGATGGCCCGTCGCTTCGCCCGCTACCCCGGAGTGGTCGAGCACGCCGCCGAGCTGGCAACCGAGTGCGCCTTCGACCTGTCGCTTGTGGCACCCAAGCTCCCGGACTGGCCGGTGCCCGCCGGCCACACCGAGATGACCTGGCTCCGCCACCTCACCAGGAAAGGCGCCGAGCAACGCTATGGCCCTCCAGAGCACGAACGAGTAACAGGCGCCTACCGCCAGATCGCCCACGAGCTCGACACCATCGAGCACCTGGGTTTCGCCGGCTACTTCCTGATCGTCTGGGACATCGTGGAGTTCTGCCGCCGCTCCGGCATCTACTGCCAGGGCCGGGGCTCGGCCGCCAACTCCGCCACCTGTTACGCCCTCGGCATCACCAATGCCGACGCCGTCGCCCTCGGGCTTCTGTTCGAGCGCTTCCTGTCACCCGAGCGTGACGGCCCGCCCGACATCGACCTCGACATCGAGTCCGATCGCCGGGAAGAGGCCATCCAGTACGTCTACGACCGCTACGGCCGAGACCGGGCCGCCCAGGTGGCCAACGTCATCACCTACCGGCCCCGATCCGCGGTCAGGGACATGGCCAAGGCCCTTGGCCACTCGCCGGGCCAGCAGGACGCCTGGTCCAAGCAGGTCGACGTTTGGGGACCGCTGAGCCACACAGTCGAGCATGACATTCCCCAAACGGTCATGGACCTGGCCCATCAGGTCCAGGGCTTTCCCCGCCACCTCGGCATCCACTCGGGCGGCATGGTGATCTGCGACCGCCCCGTCACCGAGGTGTGCCCGGTGGAGTGGGGCCGCATGGAAAACCGCACGGTGCTTCAGTGGGACAAGGACGACTGCGCCGCCGTGGGTCTGGTGAAGTTCGACCTGCTCGGTCTGGGCATGCTCTCGGCCGTCCACTACGCCGTGGACCTGATCGCCGAGCACCACGGCACCCACGTGGACCTGGCCACCCTGCCCCAGGAGGACGAGGTCTACGACGACCTGTGCCGGGCCGACTCGGTGGGCCTGTTCCAGGTGGAGAGCCGGGCCCAGATGGCCACCCTGCCCCGGCTGCAGCCCCGATGCTTCTACGACCTGGTGGTGGAGGTGGCCCTCATCCGCCCCGGCCCCATCCAGGGTGGCTCGGTGCATCCCTACATCCGCCGCCGCAAAGGAGACGAGCCCGTCACCTACCTGCACCCCCTGCTGGAACGCAGCCTGGCCAAGACCCTCGGCGTGCCCCTCTTCCAAGAGCAGCTCATGCAGATGGCCATCGACGTGGCCGGCTTCACCCCGGCCGAGGCCGACCAGCTCCGTCAGGCCATGGGCTCCAAGCGCAGCCAGGCCCGCATGGAGGCGCTGCGGGGGCGGCTCTACGACGGCATGGCCGAGCGGGGAATCACCGGGGAGGTGGCCGACGCCATCTGGGACAAGCTCGTGGCCTTCGCCAACTTCGGCTTCCCCGAAAGCCATTCGGTGAGCTTCGCCTACCTGGTCTACGCCAGCGCCTGGCTCAAGCACCACTACCCGGCGGCGTTCTGCGCCGCCCTGCTCAACGCCCAGCCCATGGGCTTCTGGTCGCCCCACACGTTGGTGGCCGACGCCCGACGCCACGGCGTGGTGGTGCGGGGGCCCGACGTCAACGCCAGCGCGGCCAAGGCCACCCTCGAAGATTCTGTGCGCAGTTGTGCACCTCAGGGGGCGGCAACTGCGCACAGAACCGAGCAGCCGCCCGTCCGGCTCGGGCTGGAGGACGTGCGCACCATCGGCGACGACGTGGCCCGGCGGCTCGCCGAAGGCCGACCGTACTCCGACATGGAGGACGTGGTGCGCCGGTGCGGGCTCACGCAGCCCCAGGTGGAGGCACTGGCTACGGCGGGCGCCTTCGCTTCGCTGGGCCTGGAACGACGTGAGGCCCTCTGGGTAGCCGGTGCCGTCAGCCAGTCACGGCCCGAGCGCCTCAGCGGGGTGGTGACGGGAGCACACGCTCCCACCCTGCCAGGCATGTCCCCGGTGGAGGAGGCGGCGGCGGACTTCTGGACCACCGGCCTGTCGCCCACCTCGTCGCCAACCGAGTTCGCCCGGCCCCACCTCGACGAGCTGGGCGTGGTGACGGCGGCGGTGCTGGCCGATACCGAGTCCGGTTCAAGAGTCCTGGTCGGTGGCGTGGTCACCCACCGCCAGCGTCCGGCCACGGCCGAGGGCACCACCTTCCTCAACCTGGAGGACGAGACCGGACTGGTGAACGTGATCTGCTCGAAGGGCGTGTGGGCCCGTTATCGCCGGGTGGTCCGCTCGGCTCCGGCCCTGCTCGTACGGGGCCGCCTGGAGCGGGCCGAGGGGGTGACCAACGTGGTGGCCGAGCGCATCACGGCCCTCGACCTGGCCATGGGCACCAGGTCGAGGGACTTCAGGTAGCAGACGCCGGCGTCACCATCCTCCGCCCTCGCCACCTTCGCCCCTCGGTCCTTGGGGCGAAGCGTAGGACTCTAGGGTCGGGGTCATGGCACGGTTCAAGGTCGGCGTCCAGCTCCATCCCCAGCACACCTCCATCGACGACATGCGAGAGGCATGGCGGGAGGCGGAAGCCCTCGGCGTGGACAGCATCTGGACCTGGGACCACTTCTTCCCGCTCTACGGCGACGCCGACGGTGCCCACTTCGAGGGGTGGTCGCTGCTGGCGGCCATGGCCGTGGAGACCGAGCGGGCCCAGCTCGGCGTCCTCGTGACCTGCAACAGCTACCGCAACCCCGAGCTGCTGGCCGACATAGCGCGCACCGTCGACCACCTGAGCGGAGGCCGCGTAATCCTCGGCATCGGCGCCGGCTGGTTCGAGAAGGATTACCAGGAGTACGGCTACGAGTTCGGCACCGCCCCTGGCCGGCTGCGGGCCCTGGAGGCCGCCCTTCCCCGGATCGAGCAGCGCCTACGAAAGCTCAACCCGCCCCCTATCGGCCCGCTGCCCATCCTCATCGGCGGGAGCGGCGAGAAGGTGACGCTGCGCCTCGTGGCCCAGCACGCCGCGGCATGGAACACCTTCGGGCCCCCCGAGCACTACGCGGCCAAGAGCCGTGTTCTCGAGCAGCGCTGCGCCGAGGTGGGGCGCGACCCGGCGGAGATCGAGCGCACCGTCGCCTTCAACGACGCCGGAGAGGTTGACAGGGTCGACGCCTACCTGGAGGTGGGGGCCCAACACCTCATCCTGGGTCGCGGCCACCCCTTCGACCTGGCGCCCGTGCGGACTCTGCTGGACGCCCGGGACCGCTGACGCCGCTCTGACGTCAGCGGCTGAAGGTGCCGACCAGCCAACCGCCGGCGGAGGCCTCCCTGCGGATCGTGCGCACCTTGTCCAGGGGCGGGGCGCCGGAGGGCAGGTCGAGGCGGCGGGGGAGGGCGTAGACCTCGAAGAAGTAGTGATGGGTGCCGCTTCCGTTGGGGGGGCAGGGCCCGACGTAGGTGGGGTTGTCGCTGCTGCCGGCCAGCACCTCGGCTCCCGGCGGCAGCGTCTCCGGCTCGATGCTCCTAGTGGTGGGCTCGATGCCCACCGCGATCCAGTGCACGAACGTGCCCCTCGGGGCGTCGGGATCCTCGACCACGACGGCGATCTCGGCCGTGCCCGGCGGCGTTCCGTCCCAACGAAGGGGCGGCGGCACGTTGTCCCCCTCGCAGGAGTAGCGCTCGGGTACGGGCCCATCGGCCTTGAAGGCGGTGCTGGTGACCTTCATGCCCCGGGGCCTCCGTTCCCCAGGTTGGAGGACGCTTCGCTGGTCGCTACCACCACAGGCGCCGGTCAGCAGGCTCACGGCGAGGAACACGCCGCCGGTGACCCCTAGCGTCTTGCTGGCGCCCGGCACAGGCGAGACTGTAGGCAGTCCGAGGACACACCTGGGAGGTGGCGGATTGAGCGTCGTTCGTCGTCGGGTGCTGGTCGAAGGCGACGTCCAGGGGGTGTTCTTCCGGGACGAGTGCCGCAAGCAGGCCCAGAGCGCCGGCGTGGCCGGCTCCGCCCGCAACCGCTCGGACGGCCGGGTGGAGGTCGTCCTCGAGGGCGAGGACGGCGCCGTCGGGCGGATGGTGGACTGGTGCCGGCAGGGCTCGTCCAGGGCCGAGGTCACAGGGATCGAGGTGTCCGAGGAGGAGCCCGAGGGCATCAGCGGCTTCGACACCCGTTGAGGGACCAGAGCACCACCCCGACCACGGCGCCGTAAGCCAGGTGGTCCGCCACCTGGGGGACCACCGGCAGGGCGCGGA
>JADDQT010000327.1 GCA_016781225.1 Actinomycetota bacterium | reverse complement strand
GTGGCCACCGAGGGCGGGGTGGCCCTGGTGCGGGCAGTGAGGATGGTAACTGCCGTCAGGTCAGCCCCCGGGAACGCCGTGGAGCTCACGCACGAGCTGGCCCTCGGCGGCTTCGATCGCCCGTGGGCCGCGTGGTCGGGTGCGGCGTCGGGCGCTTGTGTGTTGTCGATCGACGGCATGGAAATTCGAGTGATCGGCGGGACCGGCGCCCCCAAGGTGAGCGACGACGGCCGTTGGTTGCGGTCCGTCGTCGGGGCTCAGCCGGGGCAGTGGACTGGTTTGGCGATCACTGTCGGAGGCGTCGACGAGTCGTTCGAGGACCTGGTGGAGTCGCTCGGGGCCGCCGACGAGGATCAAGCGGCCACCCTCGAGTCGGCGCGCCTTCCCCGTCATCATCCGGAGCGGGCCCGTGACGCGCTGGCCGTGCTCGGGGCCTGCACGGTGCGAGCCACTGGAGCGGTGGTGGCGTCGCCCACCACTTCACTGCCGGAGGCGCCAGGGGCCGATCGCCAGTTCGATTACCGCTTCACATGGCTGCGCGACGCGTCCCTTGCCGTGTCGGTGGCGGCGCTGCTCGGTCGCCGGGCCGATGCCAAGGCCTACCTCAGTTTGCTGCACGGCATCGTGGGCGGTGATGAACCGCCGGCGCCGGTGACCGACGTGCGGGGGGATCCGGTGCCCGACGAGCGTGAAGTCCCCGGGGTGCGTGGCTGGGCCGGTTCACTACCAGTCCGGGTGGGCAACGGAGCGGGGGACCAGGTTCAGTTCGACGCCCTGGGCATGGTGGTCGAGGCCATCTCCGTGCACCTGCAGACCGGCGGTGGCCTCGATCGGCGGAGCTGGAAGCTGGTGCGCCGGATCGCAGACCACGTGGTGGAGCACAACGGTGAACCGTCGGCGGGCATCTGGGAGTTCAGGGAGGATGCGGTGCTGGTGAGCGCCGACCTCGGCTGCTGGCTGGCGCTCGACCGCGCCATCTGGATCGCCCGCATCCGGCATCCCTTGACCTCTCGGCGGCGCTGGAAGCAGGCGCGCCGCAAGGTCCACGAGCGGCTGGTGGGCGCCCTCACCGAGCACGGCGGGTTGCCGCAGTGCTACGACGAGGAACCTCCCCGAGCCGACGCGGCCACGCTGATGGCAGCGCTGTTCGGCACCTTCAGGGGTCACTCGCGCCGGGCCCGCCGACTGGTGGATGCCACCCTCCACGACCTGGATGCGCCTCCCTTCCTGTACCGCTACGAGCCGGGCGGCGACGACGGCTTCCATGGACGGGAAGGCGCCTTCGTTCCCGTGTCGTGGTGGGCGGTCATAGCCCTGGCTGCCACCGGGCGGGTGAAGGAGGCGCACGCCAGGGCCGACGCCATGTGTGCCGCCCTGCCCCGGCTGCTGGCCGAGGAGATCGATCCCGAGACGGGCGAGTCCCTGGGCAACATCCCCCTGGTGTGGTCCCACATGGAGGCGGCTCGGGCCATGTATGTGCTCGACGCGGCCACCCTGCGTCGCCGCTACGGCAGGCTCGGCCTCATGCTGTGGCGGGTAGGGCGCTACCTGTCGCTCAGCCTGCGGGGTTGACGCGAGCGGCGGCCGAGCTGGGGTTCAGGGATTCCAGTGCGCGTGGCGGTAACACGATGCGGCGGCGATGACTTCGCCGTGCTCGACTCGTCTTACTGGTGACGACAAACCCAAGGAGGGAAGATGCGCATAATCCTCAGCGACTTCATGAGCCTCGACGGCGTGGTGCAGGCTCCGGGAGGAGCCGACGAGGACACCGACGGAGGGTTTCGGCACGGCGGATGGTCGATGAATTTCTTTGATCCGGAGACCATGGGGCCGGCGATCGACGAGGTGATGCAGACGACCGAGGCCCTGTTGTTCGGCCGCCGCACGTGGCAGGTGATGGCCGGCGCCTGGCCCGGCCGCTCCGGCGACCCGTTCGCCGACCGCATGAACGAGATCCCGAAGTACGTGGCGTCGAGGACCCTTAGGCAGGAAGACCTCACGTGGACCAACACGACGCTATTGCCCGCCGAAGACGCCATCGGCGCCATCCGCCAGCTGCGGGAGCGAGAGGGCGGCGGCATCCAGGTCATGGGAAGCGCCTCCCTCGCCTCTCAGCTCGTCAACAACGACCTGGTCGACGAGTTCCGGCTGATGATCCAGCCGATCGTCCTCGGGGGCGGCAAGCGGCTGTTCCCCGAAGACGGCCAAGCACGCACGCTCGAGCTGGTGTCGACCTCGACGTCGAGCACGGGCGTGCTCATCTGCAACTACCGGCCAGTGGCGGTCTGAGGCAAACGGCCTAGGCCGCGGCGGCGGGTAGCCTGCTGTTCAGGCCGCGGCCCCGTCCT
>JADDQT010000326.1 GCA_016781225.1 Actinomycetota bacterium | reverse complement strand
TGGACAGGCGGGCGGTGGAGGCCCGCGGTCGCAACTTGGAGGACGCTCTGGCCGCCCACGGCGTGGAGACCCGCCTCGCCGGCATGACCATGGGCCCCACCGTCACCCGCTACGAGCTCGAGCTCGGTGCCGGCGTGAAGGTCGCACGGGTCACGAGCCTGCAGAAGGACATCGCCTACGCCTTGGCCGCTCCGGACATCCGCCTGCTCGCTCCCATCCCCGGGCGCTCGGCCATAGGGGTGGAGGTCCCCAACGTTCAGCGCCAGCTCGTGTCGCTCGGCGACGTCCTGACGTCGGAGGACGCCCGGGCCGCAGATCACCCCCTCGAGGTGGGCATGGGCCGCGACATCGCCGGTCGCTCGGTCATGGAGAACCTGGCGTCGATGCCGCACATCCTCATCGCCGGGGCCACGGGCTCGGGCAAGTCCTCGTGCATCAACTCGATCCTCACGTCGGTGCTGCTGCGGGCCACGCCCGACGAGGTGCGCATGATCCTCGTCGACCCCAAGCGGGTGGAGCTCGGCAACTACAACGCGCTGCCCCACCTGCTCACCCAGGTGGTGGTCAACCCCAAGAAGGCGGCCAACGCCCTCTCGTGGGCGGTGGAGGAGATGGAGCGCCGCACCGACCTGCTGGCCGAGGTGGGCGTGCGCGACATCGCCGGGTACAACGCCGCCTACGACCGCGGCGACCTCCAGCCGGACCCCGGTTCGGAGCGTGAGTACCGCAGGCTGCCGTTCATCCTCGTGGTCGTGGACGAGCTCAACGACCTGATGATGGTGGCGGCGCGCGACGTGGAGGAGTCCATCTGCCGCATCGCCCAGATGGGCCGGGCCTTCGGCATCCACCTGGTGATCGCCACCCAGCGCCCGTCGGTGGACGTAATCACCGGTGTGATCAAGGCCAATATCCCCTCCCGTCTGGCCTTCGCCGTGTCGTCGCTGGCCGACAGCCGCGTCATCCTCGACCAGCCCGGTGCGGAGCGGCTGGTGGGCCGCGGGGACATGCTCCTGCTCACCGCTTCGTCGAACGTTGCCCGTCGCATCCAGGGCCCGTGGGTCAGCGAGGAGGAGGTTCGCAAGGTGGTGGCCCACTGGCGGCGCCAGTCCGAGCCGCAGTACCTGGCCGGGGTGGAGGGCGACGGTGACGGCGCGCGCAGTGGCGCGGCGGACGATGGTGAGGACGACGACCTCCTCGAAGCTGCCATGGACCTGGTTGTGCGCTCCGGGCTCGGTTCCACGTCGATGCTCCAGCGAAAGCTACGGGTGGGCTTCGCCCGTGCCGGCAGGCTCATGGACCTCCTCGAGCGTCGAGGGGTCGTGGGACCGTCGGAGGGATCCAAGGCTCGGGAGGTGCTCATGACCGCCGAGGAGCTGGAGGAGCGAAAGAGCACCACATCATCCGTTTGACGGCCCCGGGGGGGGCGTCGTGGTCAGCGGCCGCTCGGCGGATTATGCTCGTCGAGCACGGAGAACAACTCCGGAAATACTCCCCAACGAGGAGATGCCATGCCTAGCAAAGAGGTTGCCACCGAGAGCCCGAGCAAGTTGGATTTCTCCAGGACCGTGGGACCGCCCCGAGACGAAGAGTTGTCCGAGGCGCCTCTGGGCCGCCTTGCCGGCGACAAGCCCGCCTACGACACCGCCATGGGGGCCAAGCCCTCGATGGGGAGCGGCAGGAAGGGCAAGAAGAGCAAGGCCGGGGATTCCCAGGGCTTTTCCGTCTCGGGGCGCTGAACCTGGCCGGTCCTGGCCAAACCTGAGAAGGGGGCCCGAACGGGGCCCCCTTCTTGGTTGAGCGCGCAGCTGGTCAGGCTGCCTTGTTCACCAGCGGGCGACGGGAGCGCTGAGCCGAGGCAACCTCAGCCTCGGGTGTCCCGAACCAGCCGAAGACCGCTCGCCACGCGGTCGTGATGCCAGCCACGACGAAGCCGGTGAGCAGGGTGCCGATCCAGCTTTCCCGTAGGGCGACGCCGAAGCCCTCGAAGGTCGAGTAGTCGAGGGCGAACACGCCGACGACGGCCAGGGCGATGGTCAGCACACCGCGTCTGTGGGACAAGCCGGGCACGAGGTCGACCAAGGCGTCGACCACCGTGAGGACGGCCAGGCCCAAGAGCACTGTGACGGCCAGGGTGTACATGGTTTCTTCCTCCTGACGGGAGGTCGTGGGTTTCCCGTCGCCAGCTTCGACCGCCGACCCGGTCCGTAGGTAACAGGAGCCGTTAGCGTTCGGTGGTGCGCGCTCGGGCACCCGCCTCCTCGGCCAACCTCGGCCCCGGCTTCGACACCCTGGCCGTCGGCCTCGGCCTGTACGTGGAGGTGGAGGTGGAGGAAGGCGAGCGCCTGTCGGTCACGAGCACCGGCGAGGGCTCGGACCTTCCTCTGGACGCCTCGCACCTGGCCGCCCGGGTGGCCGTCGA
>JADDQT010000325.1 GCA_016781225.1 Actinomycetota bacterium | reverse complement strand
GAGCCCGTGGTGGTCGACGGCGAGGCCCAGCGTTGACGGCCCCAGCGTTGACGGACTGCGCGTCGACGGCCCCGGCTTTGGCCGAAGGGCCATGAACGATCAACCGGTGAAGGACGCCCTGCTGGTGCTGGCCGACGGCACCGTCTTCGAGGGAGAGGCGGCCGGGGCCGAGCCTCCGGGCGGTATCGCCACCGGGGAAGCGGTGTTCAACACCGTCATGACCGGCTACCAGGAGGTCATCACGGATCCCTCCTACGCCGGCCAGGTGATCGCCTTCACCTACCCGCACATCGGCAACTACGGCGTGGCGCCTGCCGACGACGAGAGTCGCCGCCCCTTCTGCCGGGGCGTGATCGTGCGCGACCTCGCCCGCCGCCCCAGCAACTGGCGCACGGCGGAGAGCTTGGAGGCGTTCCTCGTCCGCCACGGCGTCCCGGCGATCACCGGGGTGGACACCCGGCGCCTCACCCGCCACCTGCGCCAGGCCGGTTCCATGCCGTGCGCCTTCGGCACCGCCGACGAGGCCGACCTGAAGGAGGCGGCCGGGTCCGAAGCCGGCACGGAAGGGGTCGACCTGGTCGCCTCGGTCACGACTGCGGAGGCCTACACGTGCGGGGACGGCCCGCTGCGGGTGGTGGCCTACGACTACGGGATCAAGCGAGCCATCCTCCGCCACCTCGGGGCCATGGCCACCGTGGAGGTCGTTCCCGCAGCCACACCGGCCGAGGAGGTGCTGGCCCGCCGCCCCGATGGCGTCTTCCTCTCCAACGGGCCCGGCGACCCGGCGGCGGTCACCTACGCCCACGAGAACATCAGCCGCCTCCTCGACCGGGTGCCGGTGTTCGGCATATGCCTGGGGCACCAGCTGCTGGCGGCCGCCCTCGGTGCCCGCACCTACAAGCTCCCCTTCGGCCACCACGGAGGCAACCATCCCGTCGGGCGCACCGGCGCCGGCACCGTGGAGATCACCAGCCAGAACCACAACTATGCGGTCGACGCCGGCACCCTGGAGTCCGCTGCGGTCACCCACACCAACCTGAACGACGGCGTGGTCGAAGGCCTTCGCGCTCGCCACGCGCCTGCCTTCAGCGTCCAGTACCACCCCGAGGCATCCCCGGGACCACACGACGCGTCCTACCTCTTCGAGCAGTTCCGAGACCTGATGAACGAGCACTCGGGCCGCAATGCCTAGGCGCACCGACATCGAGTCGATACTCCTCATCAGCTCCGGGCCCATCGTCATCGGCCAGGCCTCGGAGTTCGACTACTCCGGCACCCAGGCGTGCCGCGTGCTGCGCGACGAGGGGTACCGGGTGGTGCTGGCCAACTCCAACCCGGCCACGATCATGACCGACCCCGACTTCGCCGACCGGACCTACGTCGAGCCGCTCAGCACCGATGTGCTGGCGGCCATCATCGAACGGGAACGGCCCCAGGCCCTTCTCCCGACCCTGGGCGGGCAGACCGCCCTCAACCTGGCCATGGCGCTGCACGAGCGGGGGATCCTCGACGATCTGGGCGTGGAGATGATCGGGGCACGGCCGGCCGCCATCGCCACCGCCGAGAACCGCGAGCAGTTCAAGGAGGCCATGACCGAGATCGGCCTCAACGTGCCTTCGTCCGGCTTCGCCTACGACCTCGACGAGGCGCTCAAGGTCGGTGATCGCATCGGTTATCCCCTCATCGTGCGCCCGTCCTACATCCTCGGGGGAGCGGGCTCGGGCATGGCTTACGACGCCGAGTCGCTGCGCCTTATGGCCATGGCCGGCCTGGAGGCAAGCCCCATCTCGGAGATCCTCATCGAGCGCTCCATCGCCGGCTGGAAGGAGTACGAGCTCGAAGTCATGCGCGACCGCGCCGACAACTGCGTCGTGATCTGCTCCATCGAGAACCTCGACCCCATGGGAGTCCACACCGGTGACTCGGTCACGGTCGCGCCGGCCCAGACCCTTTCCGACGTGGAGTACCAGCGGATGCGCGACGCCGCCTTCGCGTGCATACGTCGCATTGGGGTGGAGACGGGCGGATCCAACATCCAGTTCGCCGTCAACCCCCTCGACGGGGACCTGGTGGTCATCGAGATGAACCCCCGAGTCAGCCGGTCCAGCGCCCTGGCGTCGAAGGCCACCGGTTTCCCCATCGCCAAGGTCGCCGCCCGCCTGGCCGTCGGCTACACGCTCGACGAGATACCGAACGACATCACCCGCCGCACGCCGGCCAGCTTCGAGCCCACCATCGACTACGTGGTGACCAAGATCCCGCGCTGGGCCTTCGAGAAGTTCCCGGGCACGGCCGGAGTGCTCGGCACCAGGATGCAGTCGGTCGGCGAGGCCATGGCCCTGGGCCGCACCTTTCCCGAGTCCCTCCAGAAGGGCCTCCGCTCGCTCGAGCACGGGCGCTCCGGCCTCAACTGTGACCCGGCCGAG
>JADDQT010000324.1 GCA_016781225.1 Actinomycetota bacterium | reverse complement strand
CACGGCTCGTGCGTCAGACCGCGGCGCGGTACTCGCCGGAGCGGTTGGGCGAGGACCTGGCCGGTGCCCTGCGGGGGCTCGGAGCGGACCTGAAGGCGGCCGCCAGCGAGGGGCGCGCAGCCATGCGAGAGCGGGAACTGGAGCTCCGGGAGCGGCTCAGCACCGAGGCGTGAAGCGGGTGCCGCTCTCGGGTCCGGCTTCGGTTCTTGCGCTGAGCCTGCTGGGAGCAGGATGCTCGAGCCAGCAGCCCCCGTCCCCGAGGGCCGCCGCAGCGGCGCAGAGTCCCGCCACCCCGGCCACGGAGAGCACGGCCGACGTCGGGGACACCCCGGCCACCGCCGTCCCTAACGTGGTGACCGAGACCACCGTCAACCGCTCCTCCGCCGAGCGTGAACCCCAGCCCAGAGCCGCCACACCGAACAAGACAACGTCGGCACCTCCTACCCGAGCCGGCCCGCCGGCACCGGCGTTCCGGGGGTCGGCTCAGCCCATCGACGCCGCCACCCGCTCGCGCATGACCTCCTCCTGGCGTCCGGGTTGCCCGGTACACATCGAGGACCTCCGGCTGCTGAGCCTGGACCACTGGGGTTTCGACGGCGGGGTCCACCGTGGGGAGCTGGTGGTCCACCGGCACCACGCCGGTCGGGTCTTGGCCGCCATGCGCCGGCTCTTCGACGCCCGGTTCCCCATCGAGCGCATGCAGCTGGTCGACGCCTACGGCGGTGACGACGACCGCTCCATGGCCGCCAACAACACCAGTGCCTTCAACTGCCGCCCGGTCAGCGGCAGGCCGGGCGTGTGGTCGCAGCACTCGTACGGTTGGGCCGTGGACGTCAATCCCGTGCAGAACCCCTTCGTGAGCGGAGGGAGGGTGAGCCCCCCGGCGGGTGCTCCCTACGCCAACCGATCGGCGCGCCGGCCAGGGATGATCCATCCGGGCGACGCCGCGGTCCGGGCCTTCGCCTCCGTCGGTTGGGGATGGGGCGGCAGCTGGGGTTCGTCGAAGGACTACCAGCACTTCTCGGCGACCGGACGCTGACCAAGGCGCAGGGGCCCACCGGTAGGCTCGTTCACCATGGACGCCAACGGCCTTCGGCGTGCCTTCACCGCCTTCTTCGTGGACAGGGGCCACACGGAGGTGGCCTCTGCCGGGCTGATCCCTCACCACCCGCGGGCGCCCCTGTTCACCAACGCGGGCATGAACCAGTTCATCCCCTACTTCCTGGGGGAGGAGCAGCCGCCGTTCACGCGTGCCACATCGGTGCAGCGTTGCGTCCGCGTCCGGGGCAAGCACGATGACATCGAGCTGATCGGCCGCACCAACCGCCACCTCAGCTTCTTCGAGATGCTGGGCAACTTCAGCTTCGGCGACTACTTCAAAGACGAGGCCATCACCTTCGCCTGGGACCTGCTCACCGACGTCCTCGGCCTCGACGGCGACCGGCTCTGGGTCACGGTGCACCCGAGCGACGAGGAAGCCGCCGCCGTATGGCGCGACGGCGTCGGCCTGTCCGCGGAGCGCATACAGACCCTGGAGGACAACTTCTGGGAGATGGGCGAGACGGGGCCGTGCGGGCCGTGCTCCGAGATCCACTACGACAAGGGCGAAGCCTTCGGCCCCGGGGGTGGTCCCGGCGGCGCCGGCCCGGACGAGGAAAGCGGCGAACGCTTCGTCGAAATCTGGAACCTGGTGTTCACTCAGTTCGACCGCCTGGCCGACCGCAGCCTCGTCGACCTTCCCCGCCGCAACATCGACACCGGCGCCGGGCTGGAGCGGATCCTCCCGCTGCTCCAGGGAGTGGACACGGTCTGGGACACTGATGCCCTCCGCCCCGTCATCGCCGCTGCCGAGTCGGTAACCGGCCGCTCCTACGGGGAGGACCCCGAGGTCGACGTGAGCCTGCGCGTTCTCGCCGACCACGGCCGCTGCATGACCTTCCTCGTCAACGACGGGGCCTTCCCGTCGAACGAGGATCGGGGCTACGTCGTGCGCCGCATCATCCGCCGCGCCGTGCGCCAGGCGTACCAGCTGGGCGTGACCAAGAGCGTGACCCCGGCCTTGGTGACGGCGACGGCCGACGTGATGGGGGAGGCCTACCCGGAGCTGGCCCGCAACGCCGGCTTCGTCACCGGCGTGGTGGAGCGGGAGGAGGAGCGCTTCCGGCGAACCCTCACCTCCGGGTCGAGCATCCTCGAGGAGCATCTGAGCAGGGGCGAGGGCATCTCCGGCGAGGTGGCGTTCCGGCTCCACGACACCTACGGGTTCCCCATCGACCTCACGCGCGAGGTGGCCGCCGAGCACGGCGTCGAGGTCGATGTCGAGAGCTTCCACACGGCGATGGCCAAGCAACGCCGGCGGGGA
>JADDQT010000323.1 GCA_016781225.1 Actinomycetota bacterium | reverse complement strand
CTGGCGGACGTGGCGGACCAGGAGGTCGAGAAGGTCTTGGACGGAGCCCTGCTCGACCAGGGCCGCCGCCGTCTCCAGGGAGTGGGCACGGGCGTCGAAGCCGGTGTCGTGGAGCGGACGCACGTCCTCCACGTCCACGCCGTCGACCTCGGACACCTCGGAGACGAGGAGTGGCACGAGGTCGTCGCTCGGCAGTTGCACCACCAGCTCGTCGATGGCCCGCCCGGCGCCGCGCTCGAGGATGTCGATGCCGACGAGGTCACCGCGCACGGCGCCGATGCGGCTGGCCACGGCGCCCAACGCGCCCGGGCGGTCGGGCAACCAGACGCGCAGCACGTGGGTGGTCATCGAAGCAGGGTAGACGCCGATCGTGAACGCAGCGTTACCACGCCGGGTCCGAAGCGAGAACCGCCGACGTCGGTGGGACCGGGAGTCCTCAGAGGCGAGTGAGGGCCTTGCGCATGGTGCGCACGGCCTGGGTGATGCGCTGGTCGTTCTCGATCAGGGCGAAGCGCACGTATCCCTCTCCGCCGGGGCCGAAGCCGACGCCCGGCGACGTGGCCACCTTGGCTTCGCGCACGAGGAGCTTGGCGAACTCGAGGCTGCCCATCTCTCGATAGGGCTCCGGGACGGGAGCCCACACGAACATCGTTCCCACCGGTCTCTCCAGCTCCCAGCCGATGCGCTTGAGCCCATCGACGAGCGAGTCCCGCCGGCTCTGGTAGATCTCGTTGACCACCTTGGGATACTCCCCCGCCTCGTTCAGGGCCACGATGGCGGCGATCTGGATGGGCTGGAAGGTGCCGTAGTCGAGGTAGCTCTTGAGCTTGGTTAGGGCCTGGACGATCTCGGCGTTGCCCACCATGAACCCCACCCTCCACCCGGCCATGGAGAAGGACTTGGTGAGCGTGTAGAGCTCCACGGCCACGTCCTTGGCGCCCGGGACCTCGAGGATGGAAGGCGGCTTGTAGCCGTCGAACGCGGTCTCGGCGTAGGCGAAGTCGTGGACGAGGACGACCTCGTGCTCGCGGGCGAAGTCGACGATGCGGCGCATCCAGTCGAGGTCCACGCAGCTGGTGGTGGGGTTGTGGGGGAAGGAGAGTACGACGACCCGCGGCTTGGGCCACTGCGACTCCCAGGCCTCGAGCAGGTTGTCCAGGAAGTCCTGGCCGGGGCCCACCCGCACCTGCTGCACTTCTGCGCCGGTGAACAGCGGGGCGTAGACGTGGATCGGGTACGACGGCGCGGGGACGAAGGCGGAGTCACCCGGGCCGAGGAGCACCCACATCAGGTGCGACAGGCCCTCCTTGGCCCCGATGGTGGTGACCACCTCGCGGTCGGGGTCGAGCTCGACACCGAAGCGACGAAGGTACAAGTCGGTGATGGCCCGGCGAAGCTTCGGGATGCCCCGCGAGGCCGAGTAGCGGTGGTTGCGGGGATTGCGGACGGCCTCGGCCAGCTTCTCGACGGCCACGTCGGGCGACGGGATGTCGGGGTTGCCGAAACCGAGGTCGATGACGTCCTCGCCCTGGCGGCGCGCATCGATCTTCAGGTTGTCGATGATGCTGAAGACGTACGGCGGCAGCCCGTTGACCCGGCGGAACTCCACCGGTGCAGTGTATGGCTCCGGTCTACGCCACCTTCTGCCTCGCCTCGGCCACCACCTCCACGGCGGCTGGCCAGGGCACGCCGATGGGGGCCACGACGGCCCACCACGCACCGGCATCGGTCAGCGATCGCAGCACGGTGTCCGCGAAGCCCGCGCCCGCGGACAGGTCTACCCTGCCGCCCCACGTCACGGGCACCGAGTCGGGGCGGGCCAGCTCGTCGGCGACGACGCCGGGCGCCACGTCCCAGAAGTTGAGGGCGTCGGACGCGACCCGGCCCACGGCACGGGTGCCGGCGGAGAGTCCCCCGACCCAGGTCTCGATGCCCAGCCGGCGCAGGCGGCTGCAGCAATCCCCGAGCGACGCCCAGCGGTCGTTCACAGAGGGGAACGGGACGCCGAAGGCCCGGTTCTCGTCCTCGCTCAGCCGGTCGCCCACGCCGAGGCCGGCCACCAGACGGTCCCTGGCCATGGCCGACAGCGTGGCGAACGCGGCGACGAGGAGGTCGTCGTCCAGGAGGCCCACACGGGCCACCAGCGTGCCCACGCGCAGCCGGTGGGTCTCCACGGCCAGGGCCGCGAGCAAGCTCGGTCCGTGCAGCGCCGGGCGATCGGGCCTGCCGATGGCCCACAGGTGGTCGAAGACGAACACGCCGTCGAACCCAGCCGCCTCCGCCTCCCGGGCCACCTCGATGCAGGCCTCGGGGTCTTCACCGAACTGCGGCAAGGTGAGCCCTACCTTCAACTGCCCGCCGCTCGCTC
>JADDQT010000322.1 GCA_016781225.1 Actinomycetota bacterium | reverse complement strand
GGTCTGGTTGAGGGCGTCGGCTGCGGCCTGCGACAGCTTGGCCACCGTGCCTTCCAGCCGGGTCACGTCACCGTCGGTGCTCATCTTGACGTTCGTGCCGTCGAGGTCGAGCAGCTGCACGCCCTTGCCGCCGACGGTTGCGGTGAGGGTGGACGAGCCGGGGTTGACGATGAAGTCAGTGGCGGTCAGCGACTTGCCCCCGGCCCTGAACGTCATCCCGCCGGAGTGGCTGAACGTCCCCCGGATGAACGGGGCCTGGCTCTGAGGGTAGACGGACACGTAGCCCTCCGTGATGGGGAAGCTCACCGTGGTCGTGCCACCGTTCATCGACGCCGTGGCCGGCTCCACCGGCGTCACCGTCACCTTGTTCTGCTGCAGGACGGCTGCGGTGCCCGGATCGAGGTCGACGTTGGTGCTGACGCCCTTGAGGTCCTGGAGCTGGGCCTGAGGCGCCCCGCCCGGACCGGCCGTCCCGGTTGCGGCGATGCGAACCGTGCCCAGCGGGATCCCCTGCTTGAAGACCGAGACCCCGAAGGTCTGGTTGAGGGCGTCGGCTGCGGCCTGCGACAGCTTGGCCACGGTCCCTTCCAGGCGGGTCTGGCCCTGAGCGTCCTTGCTGACCATGACGTTGGTGCCGTCGAGGTCGAGCAGCTGCACACCTTTGCCACCGACGGTGGCAGTGAGCTGGGACGAGCCGGGGTTGACGACGAAGTCGGTGGCCGTCAGTGACTTCCCTCCGGCCCTGAACGTCATCCCGCCGGAGTGGCTGAACGTGCCCCGGATGAAGGGGAGCTGGCTCTTGGGGTAGACGGCCACATAGCCCTCGGTGATGGGGAAGCTCACCGTGGTGGTGGGACCGTTCATGGAGGCCGTGGCGGGCTCGACCGGGGTCACGGTCACCTTGTTCTGCTGGAGGACGGCGGCGGTGTTGGGATCGAGGTCGACGTTGGTGCTGACCCCCTTGAGCTGTACGAACTCCGCCTCCGGTGCGCCCGCCGTGGCCCCTGCCTGGGCCGGAGCCTGGCCTGAGTCCTGGGCGTCGTCATCGGACCCGTCGCCGCAGGCGGTCATGACCAGCGTGAGAGCGGCGAATGCCACCAGGGCCGTGCGGAAAGGAAGGCTTCGTCTGCCCCGGCCAGCCGGGGACCTCGTGGATGAATCGGTATCGGTGTGCATTCCCCTTCTACGGAGGTGACCCCGGTACCGGATGGCTTCCCGGCCGGCTACACCTCGCGGAGGCGGCCGGTCCCCACGTCGTACACGAAGCCACGGACCGAGTCCTTGTTGGCGATGAAGGGGCTGGCCTGGATGCGTGCCATCGACTGGCGAACGGCCTGGTCGAGGTCGGAGAAGGCTTCCAGCGCGAAGTGAGGCCGGATCCCGACGTCGGCCTCGATCTGGCTCTTCACCTCGTCGTCGGTGAAGGTGAGCATGCCGCAGTCGGTGTGGTGGATGAGGACGATCTCCTCGGTCCCCAGCAGCCTCTGGGAGATCACGAGCGAGCGGATGGCGTCGTCGGTCGCCACGCCGCCGGCGTTGCGGATGACATGGGCCTCGCCTTCGCAAAGACCGAGCACGTCGTAGACGTGCAGCCGGGCGTCCATGCAGGCCAGGATGGCCACCTTGCGCGCCGGTGGCATGGGCAGGTCGCCCTTGTCGAAAGACGAGGCGTAGCTCTCGTTTCTCTGGAGGAGCTCGGCGGTGACGCTCATGGGCTCGACCTTCCTTCCCGATGTTCCGGATGTTCCAGGGGTTCCACGGGCTTGGGGACGGGGGAACCGCCTGCTACAGGTAACCGGCGGGGCGGCCGACGTCGGCCTGAGGACCCGCGGGCAGGCCCCGGTGCATCTCCTCGAGCTGGGCCCGCGCCGCCATCTGCTGGGCGAAGAGCGCGGCCTGGATGCCGTGGAAGAGCCCCTCGAGCCAACCGACCAGCTGAGCCTGCGCGATGCGCAGCTCGCTCTCGGAGGGTGTCGACCCCTCCCTGAAGGGCAGCGTCACCCGGCACAACTCGTCTCGCAGCTCGGCTGACAGAACACCGGCGAGCTCTTGGATGGAGCTGTCGTAGATGTCCCGAAGCCGCCGGCGGCTGGCCTCGTCCAGAGGGGCCTGGCGCACCTCCTCCAGCAGCTGCTTGGTCATGGAGCCGATGCGCATGACACGCGCCGGACGATCGATGCTCTCGTCGGGCTCGGCCTTCTCCTCGTGCACCGGGGTGGAGCCGGTGACCAGCTCGGGTTGGGCACGGTCGAGCTGGGGTTCGGTCACGCCCTCATCCTCTCCCACTTCAGCCACCCGTGGGGTCGAGGGCCAGCAGCGGCACCCAGGCCTCGGCCGGTGTGAGCGAGCCGTGACGGCACACCATGCGAGCCTCACCGGCGTCGGCGGGGTCGTGGAAGGCGACGGGCTCGAACGGGATCAGCACCACGTCACC
>JADDQT010000321.1 GCA_016781225.1 Actinomycetota bacterium | reverse complement strand
GCTTGGCCTTGCGGATCCGGGCCCCCAAAGGCTCGTCCCCCGCCACCCAGTCCACTCGCATGCCCTCGGCCCGCAGCCGACCGGCCACAGCGGCCGCTGCATCGTCGTGGTCGTTGCGCACGCCGAGCACCCGGGCCTGAACCGGTGACAGCCAGCTGGGAAAGGCACCCGCGTAGTGCTCGGTGAGGATGCCGAAGAACCGCTCCACGGAGCCGAAGAGGGCCCGGTGGATCACACGGGGCGGGTGTCGGGCGTTGTCGGCGCCGGTGTACTCCAGGTTGAAGCGTGGGGGAAGCTGGAAGTCGACCTGGAGCGTGGACATCTGCCAGCGGCGGCCGATGGCGTCTCGGATGTGCACGTCGATCTTGGGCGCGTAGAACGCTCCGTCCCCTTCGGCCACCTCGAACGGTACGCCGGCCGACTCCAAGGCTGAGCGGAGTGCGGCGGTGGCCTCGTCCCAGTCCTCGGGCCGGCCCACGAACTTCTCCGGACGGGTAGCCAGCTCTGCTTCGAAGTCCTCGAAGCCGAACGTGCGCAGCAGCCGCAGCACGAAGGCCAGCAGGCTGGCCAGCTCGACGGCGAGCTGCTCGGGGGCGCAGAAGATGTGCGAGTCGTCCTGGGTGAAGCCCCGCGCCCGCATGAGACCGTGGAGGACGCCGGAGCGCTCGAAGCGGTAGACGGTGCCCAACTCGAACAGGCGCAGCGGCAGGTCCCGGTAAGAACGCTGCTGGGACTTGTAGATGAGCATGTGCATCGGGCAGTTCATCGGCTTCGGGTAATACGTCGCCCCCTCCATCTCCATGGGGGGGTACATGCCCTCGGCGTACCACTGGAGGTGGCCCGAGGTCTCGAACAGGTCGGCCTTGGCCAGGTGGGGCGTGCTCACGAACTGGTACCCGCCCGCCTGGTGCTCGGCGCGGGAGTAGTCCTCCATGAGCTTGCGGATCATCCCGCCCTTCGGGTGGAAGACGGGCAGGCCGCCACCGATCTCGGACGGGAAGTGGAACAGGTCCAGCTCGATGCCCAGCTTGCGGTGGTCTCGCCGCTCCGCCTCTTCCAGGCGGTGAAGGTGCTCGGCCAGGGCCTTGTCCGACTCCCAGGCAGTGCCGTAGATGCGCTGGAGCTGAGGGTTGCGCTCGTCGCCCCGCCAGTAGGCGCCGGCAACCCTCATGAGCTTGAACGAGCCCAGGCGGCGGGTGGACGGGACGTGCGGACCCCGGCAGAGGTCGATGAACTCCGCGCTGTTGCGGTAGGCGCTGATGGCGGCCCCGTCCGCCCCTTCGGACGGGTCGGTGCCCTGGATGATCTCGACCTTGTACGGCTGCTCGGTGAACAGTTCGAGCCCCTCTTCCCGGCTCATCTCCTCGCGCAGGAACGGTTGGTCCTCGAACACGATCCGGCGCATGCGGTCCTCGATCCGCTCGAGGTCCTCGTCGGTGAAATGGGCGCCGCCCGGCAGTTCGAAGTCGTAGTAGAAGCCGTCCTCGATGGGCGGCCCGATGGCGAACCTGGCACCCGGCCAGAGCTGGAGCACGGCCTGGGCCAGCACGTGGGCCGTGGAGTGACGGAGCACCTCCCGGCCGTCGGCAGTGCCGCCGGTGACGATCTCGACCTGGGCACCGTCGGGCAGGGGGACGTCGAGGTCGGCGAGGGCACCGTCGACGCGGACCACCACGGCAGCCTTGGCCAATCGCGGGCCGATCTCGGCGGCCAGATCGGCACCGGTGGCGCCCTCCTCGAGGTGCCGGGAGGACCCGTCGGGGAGGGTCACGCTGACCTGGGGAGCCATCCGGGCGAGGATAGTGGCGCAAACTTTTCCCTCAGCGCGTGCCCCGTCCGTCCGATACATGAGCGGGAGGCATGCAATTGCGCCGATTTCGCTCTCGCGCTGTGGCCGCCGTTTGGCTCAGCGCGGGTTATCTCGCATGGGTGGTGCTCGACGTGGGGGGCCCTGTCGCGACCCGGTTCGTGACCCGGACGGCCGTGCTGGCGGCCTGCTTGGCCACGGTCTGGGCCACCGCCAAGGCAGCAGCACGCCACACGGGCGCAGCTCGCAGGGGCTGGGCGCTACTGGCCCTCAGCGCCGGTTGCTGGTTCGCGTCCAACGCCCTTGCGGCGTTCTCGGAATGGAGCGGCGGCGACTCCCTCCCGGTGCCGTCGAGCACCGACGTCCCCTCGACCGTCGGCCTGGTGCTGTCCCTCCTGGCCCTTCTCTCCTTCCTCAAGCCGGCGCTGTCGAGCGCCACGCGCATGCGGACGCTCCTCGACGCGCTCATCATCGCCAGCGCCCTGGTGTTCGTGGGCTGGGCGCTGGCCTTCGAGGCCGCCTACCAGTCTGCGGGCGAC
>JADDQT010000320.1 GCA_016781225.1 Actinomycetota bacterium | reverse complement strand
CGTCACCGTCGGGTGCCTGGTGGCAGGCCAGGGCCAGCGAGGGCGCGCCCTCGATGACGGCTGCAGCCCGGGCCAGGTCTGCGTCGGCCACCGGATCAGCCTCCGGGAGGCGAGCCAGTGTCGTCGGATGCACCTGTGTAGTCGGCCGGGCCTGTGTCGTCGGCCGGGCCTGTGTCGTCGGCGGCGGCGCTCGCCTCACCCAGGTCGCGCAGGATGTCCTCGACCCGCGTCCCCGCCTGGATGGCGGGGTCGGCCATGAACGCCAGCTGGGGCGTGCGCCGGAGGCGAACCTGGCGGGCGAGGGTGGCTTGGAGCCTGGTCCGGTTCTCCATGAGGGCCACCTCTGCCTCCTCTCCGAGGGAGCTGAGCAGCACCGTGGCCCGGCGCAGGTCCGGGTCGACTTCCACGTGGGTGACGGTGAGCAGCCCGATTCGCTCGTCTCCCTGCAGCAGCTCGATCTCCTCGGCCAGCACCTCGCGCACCAGCTCGTTGACCCTTGCCATCCGCGGGTACCGGCGGCCGGCCCTGGGCTCACGCATCGGCGCCCCAGTAGGCCTCGATCACCTCGACCTCGGGGAACGAAGTCACGAACCGCTCCACCTTCTGGAGGACCTCGTCGGCGTGCCCGGCGCGACCCGACACGGTTGCGAAGCCAAGGCTCCCCCGCTGCCACTTGTCCTGGTGCGCCACCTCTGCGGCGGCGACGCCGAAGCGCCTCTGGGCACCGTGAAGGATGGACTTGACCACCGCCCGCTTCTCCTTCAGCGAGTGGCAGTGCGGAAGGTGAAGGTCGACCTCGAGGGCCGCTACGTGCGTGGTATCTCCCGCTGCTCGTAGGTCTCGATGACGTCGCCCGCCTTCAGGTCCTGGAAGTCGGACAGGCCGATACCGCACTCGAAGCCCTCTCTCACCTCGCGGACGTCGTCCTTGAACCGCCTGAGCGAGCTCACGGTGCCGTGCCAGATGATGACGCCCTCGCGAAGGAAGCGCACCCTGGAGCCGCGGGTGATGACGCCGTTGCGCACGTAGCAACCCGCGACCTTGCCGATGCGCGGAACGCTGAACACCTCGCGCACCTCGGCGTCGCCGGTGACGACCTCCTCGTACTCGGGGGCCAGCATGCCCACCATGGCCGACTGGATCTCCTCGATGAGCTTGTAGATGATCTCGTAGGTACGGACGTCCACGCCCTCGGAGGCCGCCAGGTTGCGGGCCTTGCGGTCGGGTCGCACGTTGAACCCGATGATGGTGGCGCTCGACGCCGAGGCCAGCTGGACGTCGTTCTCCGTGATGCCGCCCACGGCGCGGTGGACGAAGCTGAGCTTCACGTCGTCGCGCTCCAGCTTGCGGAGGCTCTCGGTGACGGCTTCCAGCGATCCCTGGACGTCGGCCTTGAGCACCACGTTCAGGGCGGTCGTCTCGCCCCGCTGGATCTGCTCGAAGATGTCCTCGAGCTTGGCCCCCACCCCCGGCACCGTGGGCGGCTTGCGCAGGTCGGCGGAGCGGTAGCGCTGCTCACGCTGGCCGCCGATGTCGCGCGCCACCCGGTCGGTGGTGGTCACCCGGAACTCGTCCCCGGCCGTTGGGACCTCGGAGAAGCCGAGGACCTGCACCGGCGTGGAGGGCAGCGCCTCCTTGACGTTGTCTCCCTTGTCGTCGATCAGCGCCCGCACCTTGCCCCAGGCCGCTCCGGCCACGATGGCCTCGCCCACTCGGAGCGTGCCGGTGCCGACGATGACCGTGGCCACCGGGCCGCGGCCCACGTCGAGGTTGGCCTCGAGCACCGTGCCCTGGGCCGGAGCCTCGGGGTTGGCCATGAGCTCCTCCAGCTCGGCGACCAGCGCCAGCTGCTCGAGCAGCTCGTCGATCCCCACCCCCTGCAGCGCGGAGAGCTCGACCATGATCGTGTCGCCGCCCCAGGCCTCGGGCACCAGGCCGTGCTCCGACAGCTGCTGCATGGTCCTCGTTGGATCGGCGTCCTCCCGGTCGATCTTGTTGATGGCCACCACGATGGGAACGTCGGCCGCCTTGGCGTGGTTGATGGCCTCGACGGTCTGGGGCATCACGCCGTCGTCGGCCGCCGCCACCAGGACCACGATGTCGGTGACCTCGGCGCCGCGCGCCCGCATGGCCGTGAACGCCTCGTGGCCCGGGGTGTCGATGAACGTGAGCAGGCGGCCGTCGCGCTCGACCTGGTACGCCCCGATGTGCTGGGTGATCCCGCCCGCCTCGCCGGCCAC